>JARFQS010000596.1 GCA_029287645.1 Thermoanaerobaculia bacterium
GCTCGCCTCCTTGCCGGTCCGGCAGGGACCGGTGGCCATTCCGTAGCGAGGCCGGCCCGAGACATGATCCACGTTCCGTGAGTATGTGAAGATCGGATCCAGGGAGGGCCCGTCGTTGTAGCCGTAGAAGTCGGTGATGGCAAAGCTGAAACGGTCGTAGCGCCACTCCAGGCGGCCTCCCACCTCGATCCCCTTCCAGCTGTTCCAGGGATTCGGAGGCCTTTCCTCCCCCGCGATCGCGAAGCCAACGAACCCGTGGGCCATCAGACCCCAGGTCTTGTCGCAGACCGGAAGCGGCGCGTAGGGCTCGCCGCAGCGACCGAGGTCGGTCGGCTCGAACTCGTCGTAGTTCACCGCCACCTCGAGGCGGACGTCCTCGAGGGGCCCGATGTTGTAGAAGGACCAGACCGCCCGCAGCGCCCAGAGGCCGATCCGGGACTCTTCCAGGCCCGTCAGCGAGCCAAGCGCGAGATCCTGGGGATTGAACTGATCGGTGGTGCGGAAGAGCTCCGTCTTGCCCCAGACGATGTTCTGCTTGCCGAGCCGCAGCCAGAGCCGGCTGTCGAAGAGCTCGATGTCGGCGTAGAGCTCCTTCAGCTCCTTCTCGTCCTGCTGGCTGGCGCCGCGGTTCCAGGCCAGCTCGTCCTGGGTGAAGTTCTGGTCGAAGCTCCCGAACTCATCCTTCCGGAGCTTCTCGGCAAGCTTGTGGTTGGGCAACCAGAGACCCTGGGCCACGTCACCACGGCCCTTGCGACCCCCGGCGAGGAGCTTCGGCGCGGGCCGGAGCGGCAGATTGCCGCCCCCGATACCACCGAGGACCGGGTTGTAGTCGATGGGGCTGAGGGGATTCGCCTTGTCGGTCATGGGCCCGATCGGGATGACCTCGCAGGCCGGTGTGTGGGGTAGGTTCCGCCCCCCTACCAGCTCGACGTTCCCTTTCATCCTCTGGACGCCGAAAAGGCACTCCTTCGGATCCATGTAGGCGGTGTAGTAGGGGAAGGGATCGTCCTCGGTCCCGAGCTCGCCGTCCGGGCCCTTGCTGGCGGAGAGATTCTCGAGGCCGGGAATGTAAGAAAAGGTCATCGGCTGGCGAGAGGGAGTTGGAAGGTCCCTCAGGTTGAAGCTCAACTGTGACGGGTCGGTGTACTCCCGGAAGCGCCGAGTGTCGCCGGTGTACGACTGCATGGTGTAACCGTTGCGCCGGGCGTTCAGCAGCCGCTTGGGAAGTCTCCTGGCGCGGTCGCCGTAGGTGTCCGCCGAGGAGAAGATGCCGCAGCCGCGGGTCCACACGCAGTCATAGCGAACCTCGATGCGGCCGAAGGCCGAGATCAGGTCGAAGGGACCGAAGCCGTCGGGGGCGATGTCCGCCTCGATCTCCAGGTTCAGGATGTGATACCACTGGCTCAGATCCCAGCCGTCCTGGTAGTCGAAGTTGTTGGCCAGGGACCGGACCTGCATGCCGTAGAAGCCGTGAATCGCGAGCCTTCCGTCCCAGAACTCGAGCGCCGTGGCCGACGACCCCAGGACACTCAGTGCAGCCAGCGCGCAGACAGCATTAAGAACACAACGAACCGCAGCAGTTCCCCTCATGACCCCTCCTGCCCCGTCTACCCTGATCCAGCGGTAGGGTGAACCGGCAAGGGTTTATCAATTCCAATGCGGTCCGACCAGTTTTGGGGTAAACGGGGACACTGCGAAGAAGCTCAACCTCTTCGAACGCAGAACAAAACTGTGGTTTTAATCCCCCACCTGGCTGATTCTGGGGGGCTGGCGCCACTCGCGATGGACTCAAGCCAGGGTCAGGAGGCGGTGGGCGCCGCTGGTGCGCTCCTGGATCGGCAGGCCGTGGGGACAGGCGCCGGCGCAGGGGGCGCTGCAACCGATGCAGGCGTCCGCCTGCCGCTCGAGCCCGGCGTAGAGGCGCATGGCCTCCTTCTCGTCGCCGTAGTCCTCGAAGTACATGCGGTACCGGAGCACGTCGTCGATGGCCAGGCCCGCCGGACACGAATCCAGGCACGCACCGCAGTGCTGGTAGCAGTGCCGCTCGGCGTTCAGCCGGTCGTACTTCTCGAGCAGCGCCAGGTCCTTCGAGGTCAGCCGCTGGCCCGAGGCGTGGAGGTATTCGTCCACGTGCTGGGGGTCGAAGAAAGAGATCACCAGGCCGGCGACCTTGGGGTTGCTGAGCACCCACTTGAAGGCGGACTGGGTGTAGGTGTCCGCCTCCTCCCGGTTCTCGAGCAGGCCACGGTGGCGAGCACCCTTCAGGGTCTTCATGGCGACGACACCGATGTCGTTCTCCGCCGCGCGATCGATGATCTCGCCCAGCTGCGGCCAGGAGCCGTAGTGGTAGGCGAGCATCATCACGTCGATGCGGCCGCTGTCGATCGCGGCGGCCGCGATCTCCTCCATCCGCGGTGTGTGCGAGGAAAAGCCCAGGAAGCGGACCTTCCCCTGCTCCTTCAGTCGGTCGAAGGCCTCGTGGGTGTTCGGAGCGAGCAGCCGCTCCACCGAGTTGCAGGCGTGGATGTGCACGAGGTCCACGTAGTCGGTCTGCAGGCGCTCGAGGCT
>JARFQS010000605.1 GCA_029287645.1 Thermoanaerobaculia bacterium
CTCGGAGGAGGTCGTCGGGAAGCTGAGCGGCGAGTTCGGCATCGACAATGTCATGGCCGTGCCGCGTCTCGAGAAGATCGTTCTCAACATGGGTCTCGGTGAGGCGACGCAGAACATCAAGATACTCGATACGGCGGTCGAGGAGATGGCGCAGGTGGCTGGTCAGCAACCGACCATCACTCGAGCCAAGAAATCGATCGCTGCCTTCAAGGTGCGCGAGGGAATGCCCATCGGCTGCCGGGTGACGCTGCGTGGAGATCGCATGTGGAACTTCCTGGATCGCCTGATCGCCATCGCATTGCCCCGGGTGCGGGATTTTCGGGGAGTGCCCAGCGACAGTTTCGACGGTCGTGGCAACTACACCCTGGGTGTCCGAGATCACTTGATCTTCCCCGACCTCGACTACGACAAGGTGGATCGGTCGAAGGGACTGAACATCACGATTGTCACCAGCGCCAATACGGATGAGCAGGCTTTCTATCTACTTCGCGAGCTGGGCATGCCCTTCGCTCGCAGCCGATCCGGCGCTGCCGCTGAATAGACAGCAAGGAGATCTGAACGTGGCAACCACAGCAAAAATGGCCAAGAACTCGAAAGAGCCGAAGTACGCCGTCCGGCACCGGAATCGCTGTCAGCGCTGTGGGCGCCCACGCGGCTATCTTCGCAAGTTCGGCCTATGCCGAATCTGCTTCAGAAACCTGGCCCTGCAGGGTTACCTGCCGGGAGTCATCAAGGCCAGTTGGTAGGAACTTCGAGCTCGAGCACATGAGTCGCAAAGAGAGACAGGGGCCAGTGGAGGAATTGTTATGACGATGACCGATCCGGTTGCAGATCTACTGAGTCGGATGCGCACCGCATACCTGGCGAAACACGATCGCCTGGATGTACCCGTATCGAAGCTCAAGCTCGAGGTCTGCCGGATCCTGAAGGAGCAGGGGTACGTGGAGTCGTACCAGGTTCTGGAGGGTGATCCGGTGAAGAAGCAGGTGCGCATCTTTCTGCGCTACACCCCCGACGGGGAACCCCTGATTCGCAGCATCAAGCGGATCAGCAAGCCGGGTCGACGCGTCTACAAGGGTGCCGAGGAAATTCGTCCCGTTCTGAACGGACTGGGAGTTGGGATCATCTCGACCTCGCAGGGACTGCTGACCGATGCACAGGCGCGAAAGCGCCGCGTCGGGGGCGAGGTCCTGTGTGAGGTCTACTAGGAGGCCGGTGTCATGTCGCGCGTAGGAAAACAGCCCATTTCGATTCCCCAGGGCGTCAAGGTGACGGTGGAGGATCGGGAGTTCGTGGCCGAGGGCCCGAAGGGCAAGGTGAGGCAGTCTCTGCTGGAGGGTATCCCGGTGGAGATCGAAGATGGTGTCGTGACCGTGAGCCGGAACGATGACAGTGGAGACCTGCGCTCCAAGCATGGACTCATGCGAGCTCTGCTGGCCAACGCCGTGGCTGGGGTCTCGGAAGGCTTCAGCAAGCAGTTGGAGATTCACGGCGTCGGCTATCGCGCCTCGCTCCAGGGTAAGGAGATCCACCTGTCCCTGGGCTATTCGCACCCAATTGTCTTCCCGGTGCCTGAAGGTATCGAGGTCCAGGTCGACGAGAAGGCGGGCAAGATCACGGTCAGCGGTGCTGACCGTCAGCAGGTAGGTCAAGTGGCGGCGAACATCCGCCGGTTGCGCAAGCCGGAGCCCTACAAGGGCAAGGGTATTCGCTATTCCGACGAGATCGTGCGTCGCAAGGTCGGCAAGGCCGGCGCCACCGCCAAGTAGAGAGGGTCGAGGAGAGATCATGGATAAGGCACAGGAAAAACGCTTGCGTCGAAAGCGGGCCCACCGAAGGGTTCGCAGCTCGGTGCAGGGATCGAGCCATCGCCCCCGGTTGGCGGTTTTCAAGAGCCTGAAGTTCGTGTACGCGCAGGTCATCGACGACTTGCAGGGAGTCACCCTCGTGCAGGCCAACTCGGGAGAGCCCGAGATCCTGAAGAAGCTCGAGGGTGGCAGCAAGTCCAAGGCGGCGGCGCGAATGGTGGGCGAAGCTCTGGGTGAGCGCGCCAAGGCAAAGGGTATCGATGCCGTGGTCTTCGATCGCGGCGGCTACATCTTTCACGGCAGGGTCAAGGAAGTGGCGGAAGGTGCCCGCTCCAAGGGCCTGGATTTCTAGCCTGGGAAGCAGTCTGCTGATAGGCGAAGCGGAGGAGAATCAAGTTGGCTAGAGACTTTAATAGCGAGCCCGAGTTTTTCGAGCAGGTCATCGACATCAACCGGGTGACGAAGGTCGTCAAGGGTGGTAAGAACTTCTCTTTCACGGCCCTGGTGGTGATTGGCGACGGGAACGGACGCGTCGGATACGGATCTGGCAAGGCCAAGGAAGTACCCAGCGCTATTCGCAAGGGAATCGACATCGCCAAGAAGAACCTCTTCAGGTTTCCGATGCGGGGTACTACGGTGCCGCATGAAGCTCTGGGGCGTTTCGGCGCCAGTCGGGTGCTCCTGAAGCCTGCATCCGAGGGAACCGGGGTCATCGCAGGTGGTGCCGTCAGGGCAGTCGTGGAGAGCGCCGGATATCAGGACATTCTCACCAAGTCTCTGGGGTCGAAGAATCCCAACAACGTGGTGAAGGCGACGATGGACGCTCTGGCGCAGTTGCGTAGTGAGAAAGAGGTGCGTCGTCTCCGTGGGCTGAAGGAGATCGAGCCCGCCGCCGAGAAGGCCGCCGAGTCCGACACGGCCGAAGAGGCCGACATGGGCACGGAAGAAGACAACCAGTAGAGCCGGGGAAGAGCCATGGCGAAACAGAACACGCTTAGGATCCGACAGATCAGGAGCCCGATAGGGCGCCCCAAGAATCAGCACGAGGTGCTCAGAAGCCTCGGATTGAGACGTATCCGGCAGGAGGTGGTTCGGGTCGATACCCCTGCGGTCAGGGGAATGGTGGCCAAGATCCCACATCTGGCAGAGATCGTGGAGGAATCGTGATGAAGTTGCATGACCTTTCGCCAGCCAAGGGCTCCAAGCGGCCCAAGAAGCGAATCGGGCGTGGCCCCGGCTCGGGACACGGGAAGACTGCAGGCCGGGGGCACAAGGGACAGCGATCACGTTCCGGCTTCAGTCAGCGGGCCGGCTTCGAGGGTGGCCAGATGCCGTTGGTGAGAAGAGTTCCCAAGCGGGGATTCACCAATATCTTCCGGACGGAGTATCAGGTCGTCAACGTGGCGCGCCTAGCCGACTTCGAGGGCGAGGTGAGCCCCGAGAGCCTGGTCGAGCGAGGAGTGGTTCGATCGGGTCAGCCCGTCAAGGTGCTGGGAAATGGCGAGATTTCGACGGCCCTGACTGTGAAAGCCCACAAATTCAGTGCCACTGCCCGCGCCAAGATCGAGGCGGCAGGTGGCAGCTGCGAGGTGCTTGAATCGTGATCGAGAGCTTTCGCAATATCTTTGCGATTCCAGAGCTGCGCAAGAGGGTCCTGTTCACCTTCGGTCTGTTGGCCGTGTATCGGATCGGCTGCAACATTCCGACGCCAGGTATCGATCCGCAAGCCCTGGTCGAGTTCATGGGGGCGATGCAGAACACGCTGCTGGGCTTCGTGAACACCTTTACCGGAGGCAGCTTGAAGCGCGTCGCTGTTTTCGCGCTGGGCATCATGCCCTACATCACGTCGTCCATCATCTTGCAGCTGTTGACGGTCGTGTGGCCCTACCTCGAGAAGCTCTCCAAAGAGGGTGAGCTGGGTCGGCGCAAGATCACCCAGTACACACGCTACCTGACGATGGGTATCTCCCTGATCCAGTCGGCCGGAATCAGTCTGTGGCTGGAAAAGACGACGACCCCGGGTGGAGCGCCTCTGGTACCTCATCCAGGCTGGGGTTTTCGCATCATCACCATGCTCACCTTGACCACCGGCTGTGCCTTCGTGATGTGGCTGGGCGAGCAGATCACCGAACGGGGCGTAGGCAACGGTATCTCCTTGATCATTTTCGCGGGCATCGTGGTCGGTCTTCCCGGTGCCATCGTCCAGACGATCAGCAGTCTCCAGAGTGGCACCACATCGGTGCTCAAGATGCTGATTCTGATCGTCTTCATGTTCGCGGTGGTGGCGTTTATCGTCTATATGGAGCGTGCCCAACGTCGCATACCCGTGCAATATGCAAAGCGCGTCGTGGGACGCAGGATCTACGGTGGGCAAAACACATATCTGCCTCTGCGGGTCAATACCGGCGGTGTGATTCCAGTCATCTTCGCCAGTTCGGTGGTGATGATTCCGACGACGATCGCCGGCATGTTCCAGAACGAGTGGCTGCAGAACATCGCCGATGCGATCTCTTGGGGCCAGCCCATCTACTACCTTCTCTATGCCTCCGCGATCATCTTCTTCAGCTACTTCTATGTGTCCATCATCTTCAACCCGGCAGATACGGCTGAGAATCTCCGCAAGTACGGTGGGTTCATTCCCGGGATTCGCTCGGGCCGCCGAACCGCTGAGTACATCGATCGCATCCTCACCCGATTGACGTTGGTCGGTGCGGTCTATCTGGCTGCGGTCTCGATTCTGCCGGAGTTCCTGCTCAGCGGCATGAAGGTCGAGGGCCTGCCGTTCATCGGGTCGACTCTCGATGCGGTGATGCCAGCGTGGTTCACACAGGGAATGGGGATCCAGTTCTACTTCGGCGGTACCTCCCTGCTGATCGTCGTCGGCGTCGCGATGGATACGGTGCAGCAGGTCGAAAGCCAGCTGGTGATGCGCAACTACGAGGGATTCATGAAGCGAGGGAGGATCCGCGGCCGCAGGGGATAGGTGATCCCGGACGACTTCGGATACGACGGCAATGCGAATCATACTTCTTGGAGCCCCCGGTTCGGGCAAAGGCACCCAGGCAGCTCTTCTCGCCGAAGAGCTGGGCATCCCTGCCATCTCCACAGGTGAGATGCTGAGGCAGGCTGTCGCCGCCGGTACGCCACTGGGAGAGAAGGTCAAGCAGGTCATGAGCTCCGGGGACCTGGTGGACGACGCCACCATGGGCGAGGTCGTCAAGGAGCGTCTGGCCAGGAAGGATGCCAACGAGGGGTTCATCCTGGACGGCTACCCGCGTACCCTGGCGCAGGCCGACCTGTTGACCGAGATCCTGGAGGAAATGGAATCCGAGTTGGATGGCGTGCTCTACCTGCAGGTACCCGAAGCCGTGTTGGTGGAGCGAATCCTGGGCCGCCGGAGGGCCGACGACACCGAAGGCGTGATTCGGCAACGACTGGTGGTCTACAAGCGGCAAACGCAGCCGCTGGTCGAGTACTACAAGCAGAGAGGGAAGCTGACGGCGATCGATGGTGATCGACTCATTGAAGAAGTGGCGGGAGCCTTTCTCGAAGCCCTGGGTCGCAAGGTGAATGCGTAATGGTTCTGAAGACCACAGGCGAGATCGAGCTGATGGACGAGGCGAATCGCATCGTCCACCAGGTCCTGAATGGGATCACCGAGCTGATCGTCCCCGGTGTGACCACCGCCGAGCTCGACAGCTTCGCCGAGGACTACATCCGGGGAGCTGGTGGCGTGCCCGCGTTCTTGAACTATCGTGGGTTTCCAGCCACCCTGTGCACGTCGATCAACGACGTCATCGTGCACGGTATTCCCGACCAGACGCCGCTCGAGAAGGGCGACATTGTCGGCGTGGACTGCGGGGTTCTGTACAAAGGCTACTACGGCGATGCGGCTCGCACCTATGCGGTCGGCGAGGTCAGCTCACAAGCCAAGCAACTGATGGATGTGACGCGGGAGTCGCTCGATCTGGCGATTCGGGAGATCGAACCGGGAAAGCGGCTTTCGGACATCGGCCATGCCGTACAGAGCCATGTCGAGAAGTTCGGATTTTCAGTGGTCAGAGAGTTTGTCGGGCACGGCATCGGGGTGGCCCTCCACGAGGACCCGCAGGTTCCCAATTTCGGCCAGCCGGGACGGGGTCCGGTTCTCGAGACCGGTATGGTTTTGGCCATCGAGCCGATGGTCAATGCGGGCGAGCCCGGCGTCAAGGTGGACGCGGACGGATGGACCGCACGAACCACGGACGGCGCTCTTTCGGCGCATTTCGAGTTTTCGGTCGCGGTGACCGAGAATGGGCAAAAGGTTCTGGGTAGAAGCCAGGCGGCGGCCTGAGCGCCGCTGCTCGAAAGCTAAAGGAGAAGACTTGGCCAAAGAAGAAGCGATCGAAGTCGAAGCTGTGGTGGTGGAACCTCTGCCAAACGCTATGTTTCGTGTCGAGCTCGAAAATGGCCATCAGGTATTGGCACACGTCTCCGGGAAGATGCGGAAGCACTTCATTCGCATCCTGCCGGGCGACAGGGTCCGCGTGGAGCTGTCTCCCTACGATCTGACCCGTGGCCGTATCGTCTATAGATTGAGGTAACCGAGGAAGTCGCTATGAAAGTGCGTTCGTCAGTCAAACGAATGTGTCCGAAGTGCAAGATCATCCGCCGTCACGGCGTGGTGAGGGTGATTTGTGAGAACCCGAAACACAAGCAACGACAAGGATAAGGTGAAGCCATGGCGCGAATAGCAGGTGTCGATCTGCCTCCCAGCAAACAGGTCTGGGTTGGCTTGACCTATATCTACGGTATCGGGCAGACCCAGTCTCGCAAGATACTCGACAAGGCCGGTGTCGAAGAAACAGTCAAGGTAAAGGACCTGACCGAAGATGAGGCTCGTCGTATACGGCAAGTCATCCAGGATGAGGCCCGGGTCGAAGGTGATCTGCGCAAGGAGGTCGGCCAGAACATTCGACGCCTGATCGAGATCGGCTCCTACCGGGGCGTTCGACACCGCAGGAATCTGCCTGTCCGTGGGCAGCGTACGCACACCAACGCGCGAACTCGCAAGGGGCCGAAGCGCGGAGCGGTCGCGGGCAAGAAGCAGGTCAAGAAATAGAAATTGAGGTGAAGGATGGCGAAAGCGCGTAGCGGAGGCAAGGACCGGAGGAAGAAGGAAAAGCGGGTAGTTCCTCACGGTGTGGCTCATATCAAGGCGACGTTCAACAACACC
>JARFQS010000625.1 GCA_029287645.1 Thermoanaerobaculia bacterium
CCCTCTTTCTGAAAGGCTACGAGGTCCTCGGGGGAAATCTGGACTTCGACAATCTGGGTGTTCTTGACTCCGCCTTGTTCGTCGCCGGCCTCTTCGCCGACCGCCCGCCCCGCCCCAGCTCCCGTCACCTCCGCAGATTCCTCCTCCTCGCCCATCGCGAAGGGATCGGCAAGCTTGGCGAGAGTGAACTTGCCACCGTCGTCGTCTTCCTCTGCCGTGGATTCGTCTTGCTCAGCTGGCTGGATCTCGGTGGTGCCGGCCACTCCCCGACTCCCAGCATCAGCAGGGCCACCAGTGCTGGCTCTGGCAGCGTCGTAGGTCACCGCAGCCGCGTAGCGCTCCGCCAGCCAGACACCGTCGTCGAGATGATTCTTCTTGATCGCCTTGTTGAGCTTCTTGATGCGCTCGTCGGTCTCTGGATGAGAGCGGAAGAGAGCCGAAGACGAGGAGGCTCCAGTCGGAACCGAGTTCAGGGTGTCCAGGAACTTGGTGAGGCCGGCTGCCTGATACCCGACGCGGAAAGCGATCTCCATGCCCACCTTGTCCGCATCCAACTCCTCGGCCTGGCCGAAGCCCGCCATTACTGCCTTGGCCGCTTGATCTGCAGCTGCTTCGAAGAGAGCCGATCCCACCGCAAAGGAAGCCTGGTTCTGCGCCAACTCAATCCCCATGGACTTCTGCAACGCTTTCAGGGTGTGTTTGCGGTTGATGTGGGCGGCCTCATGCGCCAGAACCCCGGCGAGCTCCGCCTCGCTCCGGATCACCGCTAGGGCTCCACGGGTGACGTGAACGTAGCCTCCCGGTGCCGCGAAGGCGTTGATGACTTCGGAGTCGAGGATGATCCATTTCCAGGGGATCGATGGTCGGCCGCTCTTCTGCGCCACCAGGGTCCCGACGAGGCTCATGAAGCGAGTCGCCTCTGGATCCTGAGCCACACCATATCGAGCCCGGATCCGGTTGCTGATGGCCATTCCCAGCTCGATCTCCTCTGCCTCTGAGAAGGTGAAGTCATCGACGATCTCGACCACATCGGCCGCCTTGTCGACGGCCTTCTTGAGCTTGTTGAGGCTGAACTGGGCATGAAGGGGTACAGCGATGAGTGGCAAGGCGAGCGCCAGGCAGGCTGCTCGAATCATGATCGAGATCTTGGACCCTTGATAGTCCAGAGGTACCTCTCCTGTTGCAGTGCCCATGAAATCCTCCGAACGGTGGTCGCCCGGTACGAATCGATAGCCTCGGGGCATCTCTACCGAGGTCTGTCCCTTGTGAGGATCTTCTCCCGCGTCGTTGACAATGCAGTCTAGCACCCGTAGATAGAGGTACTGTTTCATGGCCAAGTAGTGTGAACCCCCTGAATCCAAGCTGATCGCACGAGCTTACAGGGCGTCCGAAGGAGGTAAAGATGCGCCGCCACCAGATCGCTCCACTCGTTGGCACACTCGCCGCTGTTGCCATCACCACCCTGATGGACGCGAACGGTCTTTCCGTGTTCAGCGCTCTGCCATTGCTGCCACTCGGACTCCTTCTTTGGTATTGGCAGCGCTTCACCCGGCGGGAGATTGGCCTGATCTGGGGCCGACCGAAGGACTACGGCCTGGCCTTGATGTATCCGTTTGCGGTGATCGGAGCTGCGGCATCGATCGCCCTGTTGGCTGGTGCCGTAGATGTCTCGGCTACCGACTGGAAGCGCTTCTGGGTCGAGTTGGTTTTGGGAAGCACCATAGGCAGTCTCATGGTGCTGTTGACCGAAGAGGGTTTCTTCAGGGGTTGGTTGTGGGCCTCGTTGCGTCGGGCAGGCAAGAGCCGTGGCCAGGCCCTGGTGTGGAGCAGTGTCGCCTTTTCCCTGTGGCATCTTTCTGCGGTGTCGCTCGATACGGGCTTCGATCTGCCCGCCGGTCAGATCCCGGTCTTCATGGTCAACGCCATGCTTCTGGGCCTGATCTGGGGAATGCTACGACTCATCTCGGGCTCCACGCTGGTCGCCAGTGTTTCGCATGCAGTCTGGAACGCGCTGGCCTATGGGCTCTTCGCTTACGGGACGAAGGTTGGCGCGCTGGGAATCGTGAAGACAGCTATCTATGGTCCCGAGGTCGGGTTCATCGGGCTGGCCCTGAATACAGCCTACGCAGCGATGCTCTGGCTCTGGCTCGGAAGACGCGGCCAGTCGATCAGCCACCCGGCTTGAAGAGGCCGTTGAGCCCAATCTTCATGCTGCCCTCGTCCGGAGGATCAGGTCGACTTTCGTAGGTGGCTTCTCCTCCCTAATCAACCGAGCCAGATGAGCCCTTTCTGCGGACTTCCTCCAGCTTCTTCTCCATCCTCTCCTTCAACTTGGGATACTCCTCTTCACTGAGCGGCTCTTCGAAGGCGATCTCATAGGGACGGTAGGCCTTGCAGGACATTCCCATGGCTACGCCTAGCTTGCCTCCCTTCTTCTTGTCTTTCTTTGCTTTCTTGCTCTTCTTGTCGTCCTTGCCTTCCTCGTCTTCCTCGCCTTCCTCGCCGTCAGGGCCTTCCATGTTCCACCACGCCTCGCCCGTGATGAACTCGTCGGTCTCGACGGCGAGGGTCATGTTGACGACCACTTCGACCCCGTCCTCCACGCCCCTGACTGTGCCCTCGAATTCGCAGTCCTCGGCCCGCTCCATCACGGCGTCCTCACGTTTCCTCTCTCCAGCCTCTTCGAAGATGCTCGAGCAGTCCTCCTCCAAGATCCAGATAATTCCCTTGTTCTTGTCCTTCCCCTTGAGCTTCCGCTTCATGCCAAAGGTACCCACACATTGCATCCAGCCCTCCAAGTTCGTCACCATCCAGCGCCCCTCCTTGGGGCACACGCAGTCGGACTCTGAACCTGGGCGAAGAACTTCGGTCTCCTGGGCCGCGGCGGGTATTACGAGCGCGCCGATAACCAGGACGACGAGGAGCGATACATGGCGCCGAATCATGGGGCCTCCTTTCAGCTGACTTGATCGTGGTGGCCCGGATTGTACTACCTCGGGGCTCGTTCAGCGTCTTCTCGGAGTCTTGACGGAGGCCGAGACCAAGACCTTCCTGTCTTGGAGCATCACGGCTGTCGGAATCATCACGAGCAATGCGCCGATCCAATAGAGCGCCTGGTGCGGTCGGACGTGGGTGTACTGCCTGAGAAGGAACCTCGCCACCCTCACCGCCAATGCGTGATTCGCTGACGAATGCGATCGAAGCCCAGCTCTGCGAAGAGGGCCTCGGCGCAGTCGCGGTCTGCCCCTTGATAGGCGAGGTCCTCGAGGCTTACCTCGAGGGGGATCTGACAGTGGACGGTGGCGAGCTCCTGCGAGAGGAAGGCCATTTCGCGACCTTTCTCGAGCTTCGCTCTTACGGACGAGGCGCCTCGGATGGGGAGCTCGGGGACCTCGTCCAGGCGCTCGTAGAGAGTCTCGAGATCTCCAAATGCCCGCAGCAGAGCGACGGCAGTCTTGGCGCCGACTCCCCGGACACCCGGGATGTTGTCCACGGTATCCCCGGCCAGGGCCAGGAGATCGACAATCTGATCGGGCCGCACGCCGAACTTCTCCTCGACCCCGTGGATCGAATAGTGGGTCTCACGCGCGAAATCGAGCAGGGTCACCCTGTCTGAGACGAGCTGTGCCAGATCCTTGTCGGAAGTCACGATGACGGACTCGTGTGCGGCAACAGAGGGCAGAGCCGCCAAGGTGCCGATCAAATCATCGGCCTCGAAACGGTCGTCGATGAAGGTCGCCATTCCAAGGCACTCCGCCACCCTGCGACAGTTGTCCAGCTGGGCGGTGAGCTCTGCCGGGGGCGTCTCCCGCTTGGCCTTGTACTCTGGATAGAGCTCGTTCCGGAAGCTGGTGGTCAGGCTGCCGTCGAAGGCCACGGCCAAGTGAGGGGGCTCTTCCTGAGCGAGCAGCTTGAGCAAAAAGGAGCTGAAGCCGTGGGTGGCCCCAGCCGCACGCCCCTCGGGGTCCACGAGGGACGAAGGCATGGAAAAGTGAGCCCGGAAGATATACGGGCTGGCGTCGATGAGGTAGGTCGTCATGCTCGAGTGCTCGTCAGGGGAGTTAATCAGACTCGCGACCTACGGTCGAGGCGGTGGCTCGTCGATCATCGGGCTAGAATGACGTTCAAACTCGCCCGTCGCCGACCCATGACCACTCCAAGACCCGACCCGAAAGAGGCCCTCCCCGCCTGGGTTCAAGCTCTGGCGGATGGCAAGGAACCCGTATGGACACCGGTCGTCTGCGGCGTGCTGGCGCTGTTGGGGTGGCTCGGTACCGACCTCTTCGGCCTGCCGAAATGGGCCGAGATGTTGGCCTTCGCTGGGGCCTACGCAGCCGGCGGTGCCTTCAGCCTGGGGCGCTCGATCCAGAGCCTCAAGGATCGGCGTCTGGACATCGATCTCCTGATGTTGCTCTCTGCCCTGGGAGCGGCAAGCATCGGCGAGTATGCGGAGGGCGCGGCCCTGCTGTTCCTGTTCTCACTCTCCAATGCCCTCGAGACGAGAGCGTTGCGGCGCACCACGCGGGCGATCGAGTCGCTCATGGAGCTACGGCCCGACGAGGCCATGCTGCTGACGCCTGACGGCACCGAGCGAAAGGTGGCAGCCGACGATCTGGAGCCAGGTCAGGTGGTGAGGATTCGGCCCGGCGAGCGAATCCCCGTGGACGGCGAAGTCGTTTCAGGTCACACGGCCGCCGATCAGGCCGCCATCACGGGGGAGTCTAGCCCCGATCCCAAGGGCCCCGGAGACAGGGTCTTCGCTGGTTCCATCAATGTCGGAGGAACTGCCGAGGTCGCGGTGGAACGACGAGCCTCGGAGTCGACGCTGGCTCGCATCATCGAGTTGGTCGAGGAGGCGCGAGAGGCCAAGGCTCCGACCCAGAGGTTCATCGACCGATTCGAGCAGGGCGATGCGGCCACGGTGATCTTCGCGGCCGCGGTGGCCGTGGCGTTGCCCGTCGCTCTCGGTGAGGCCTTTCGCCCGGCGTTCTATCGCGCCATGACGCTACTGGTGGTGGCCTCCCCCTGCGCCGTGGTCATCTCGACGCCCGCCACGATTCTGGCGGCACTGGGACATGCTGCTCGCAAGGGATTGCTCTTCAAGGGAGGCGCGCCACTGGAGGAGCTCGCGACCATCGACAGCTTTGCCTTCGACAAGACAGGCACGCTCACTGGGGGCCGGCCCGTGGTGACCTCGGTAGTGCCATTCGGGGACTCCTCGGCTGATGAGGTGCTGGAAATGGCGGCCGCGGTGGAACGTCTCTCGGAGCATCATCTGGGGCGCGCGATCGTCGAATCTGCAGAGGAGAAAGGTCTCACTGTGCCCTCGGCCCAAGGCCTCGTGAATCACCGGGGCCGTGGTGCGGTGGCTCAGGTCTCGGGTCGGCGAGTGGCCGTAGGGCGGCGTGGCTTCGTAGCGGAACTTGGCGGCCAGGCACCGAGTGACCGGGAGAGGAGACAGATCGAGCTCCTGGAAGGGGAGGCTCGAACCGTCGTGTTCATCTCCGGCAATGGAGTGTCGGGTGCGTTGGCGATCGAAGACCAGGTCCGGCCCGAAGCGAGACCCGCCCTCGAGCAGCTGGAACGACTGGGCGCGACTCGCACGGTGATGATGACCGGTGACAACCCCACAGTGGCGAGGAAGGTCGCCGAGTCCGTGGGTGTGGACGAGTGGCACGCCGAGGTGATGCCCGAGGAGAAGGTGGCGATCCTCAACGAGATGATGTTGGGGGGCGAACGGGTGGCGATGGTGGGCGATGGGGTCAACGATGCTCCTGCCCTGGCCACGGCAACGGTGGGAGTGGCTATGGGTGTCTCGGGCACGGATGCAGCCCTGGAGACAGCCGATCTGGTGTTGGTGCGCGATGAGCTGAAGTTGCTTCCGTACGCTGTCCGACTCTCTCGCAAGGCTCAGAGAATCGTGCGGCAGAATCTGGCCTTCGCCTGTGCTGTCATCGCCATTCTGGTTGTGGTAAACCTGCTGCACGGCCTGGCGCTGCCGGTCGGCGTGGTCGGACACGAGGGCAGCACGATCCTCGTTGTGCTGAATGGCCTGCGGCTTCTGCGGCCCCTCGACGAATCGGGGCCTTGAGGGTTGAAGCGGCTGGTCGTACCTCCCGGCCATTCTATGAGGGCTTGAGGTCGAAGAGCCCGTCGCGCCTCCGGGCTGTCTTTAGGGGCTTGGGGGCCCTGGAATCGTTGAGCTTCACCCCTCAAGCCCTTACGCCCCTACGCCCCAGTGCCCGACTGCCCGAACGGACCTCAGTACGCTCTCGCCCAGGAGGGCGCTACGGACTGTCTACTTTGAAGCTGTGGCCCAGGCTTTGAGGATGAGGAGCACCCAGGGGATACCGTGAAAAACGAGATCCAGCCAATCGATGGGGCGGACCAACGTGCCGCGGAAGAGCATTCGCAGCTTCTCCACGATATGCGGTGGAGCGAAGGGTGCCAGGCCGAGGGTCAGGCAGGCGATGATTACAAGTGACCACGGGATCTCGAGCAACCAGGTCTTCATGATGGTTGCCAGTGTACCGCGAGTTCGGCGATCGGGCGGTGAGCTGCCCCAGCTAGTACAATCGGCGTTTCGATTCGAACGGAGGGTCTCCCCAATGAAGCGTTTCGCCTGTCTTGCCTGCTGTGTTCTCGTAGTCGCCTGCTCATCAGGCGGGACCGCTCCGCCGCAGCCTTCGGAGTCCACCAACACGACCAGCTCGGACCTGAAGCGCGCCGTGCACTGGATGCGGAACTCCGCAGAATTCCAGGCCATCGTCCTGCAGACCTACTCCCTCGCCGGCCAGGAGCTCAGGAAGAGGGTGGAAGGAAAGGCGCCGGGCACCTGGGCAGTCGCACTGGACGCTGACGAGACCTTGATCAGCAACTTGGACTACGAGAAGGAGCTGGTGAGACTCGGTCGGGAGTCTACGGATGAGTTGTGGGTAGCCTGGGTGGCCAAGCAGGCCGCAGAGCCCCTACCGGGAGCCCTGGAGTTTCTGGGTCTCGTTCAGGAGCTGGGTGGGCACATCGCGGTCGTGACCAACAGGAAGGAGCGCGACTGCCCCGACACTCGAGCCAATCTGGAAGCCTTCGAGATTCCCTTCGACGTGTTGCTGTGCCGCACAGACGACCGGGAAAAGGAGCCGCGCTGGGCGAGGATCGAGAATGGCACTGCGACAGAAGGGATTCCAGCGGTCGAGATCGTCATGTGGCTCGGCGACAACATCAACGATTTTCCGGGCATGACCCAGGAGTCGAGATTCTCCTCTCCGGAGGCCTTCGAGGAGTACGGCACCCGGTTCTTTGTCTTTCCGAACCCGAGCTACGGCTCGTGGCAGGCCAATCCATTCGACTAGGTCCCTCCCACACTCCCAGGGGTGAGCCGTCCAGCGTTCCTTCGGCCGGTCTTTGAGGGCTTGGGGGTTGAGGTGGCCGTCGTACCTCCGGCCGTTCCTCGAGGGCCTGAAGCCCTACGGGGAACCCTGTGCGTCGCTAGAGAGTGCCTGCTCAGTTCTACCCCTGGGCCCTTACGCCCCTACGCCCTTGGTCAAGTCGTTTCGCCGGAGGCGGCGGCGAGCTCCGCGAGAGCCTGATCGAAGGCCTGCGCGATGCGATGGGGGTCCGCAGCGGATCCCGTATCGACGATGACTCCGAGGCGTAGCTGGTCGGAGGTTGCCGAAATCCCAAGGCACAGCTTCTGAAGACCTGCCTGGGCTGGCCAGTAGAGCCAGTGCTCGAGCTTCTGGCCGCAGAAGTAGAGGGGTTCCGTCGGCAGGGGAGCAAGAGAGAGGAGAAGGGTCGTCTTCTTGGCAATCTGGCGGGCGATCTGGTCTTCAACGTGAGACATCCGGAAACCGGGGTCTCCAGTGTCTTGAAACGCGGCGAACGAGCCCGGGTCGGAGCCGAGATCGTCCATATCCTGCCGGAGCTTCCGGATACGTGAGCGAACGGTTGTTCTGCCAACTGGCAGGGGAAGTACGGCGAGTCCGAAACGACTTCCGAGAGGGTCGTCCTCCGGTCCGCGAAGATTGCAGGGCACAACGGCCCTCAGAATCGTCGCTTCGGGAAGCAGGTCGAGTCGAATGAGCTCCTGTCGAAGGCAAGCGGTGACTGCGGCGAGGAGGAGCTCGGTCTCGCTGGTCTCCAGTCGGGTCGCGAAGCTGCGTAGACGGATCAGGGGGAAGTCCTGGGACCAGGCCACCTGCCGCTGATTCGTCGGCTTACCCATCAGTGAGGAATCGGTGTCGGAGCGCTGAGCGATCAATCGGCAGAGAGAGCGGACCGTAGCTCCTGATTGGCTGGCTGCTTCGACCACTTCCTCAGCCCGGAACCGGCCTTCGAGTCCCTGGGAGGTGATCCCTGAGTCGTCTCCCTCCTTGGTGCTGCCGAGGCCCAGGATGATTCTGGAAGCCGAGGTGCCATCGACAACGCTCTGGTGGATCTTGACCACCAGTGCAGAGCCACCGTCGACTTCTTCGACGAGATGCAGCTGCCACAAGGGCTGGTCTTCCGACATCGGTTCGGAAAGAAGCTTGCGGATCAGTGTCTCCAGGTCCGTTGCCGAGCCCTGCGGCGAAAGGGTGGAGCGAAACAGATGATGGTCGAGGGCGAAATCGTCTCCCTCATGCCACCGGGGCCTGGCCCTGGGAAGCCTGGACGGCAGAATGCGCTGCCGAAAGCGCTCGTAGGACATCAGCCGGTCCTCGACGAGGGCTTTCAGCTCTTCGATGGGTAGGACTCGTGCGAAGAAGAGGACCGCCACCGAGGCCATGGGACTGGCGGTCTCCTGCAAGCGGATCCATGTATGGTCCGCAGCTGTGAGTGTCGACTCTCTCAAGGGATTCTCAGGGTTTGCGGACGGCGTCGAACTCCATGTTCTTGATCTCGGTTCCGCTGGGCGTGACGATGTAGGACTCGTATCGATACGAGTCTTCGTCGATGATGGTGGTCACGCTCTTGATGCTGAGCTCGGTCTTCGAAACAGGGTCGGTGAAGTTGGCGGTCATGGTGCGAATCCCACAGGTGGCATCGCACTTGCCGTTGAAGACCAGGGTGTAGGTTCCCCGGCTGTCGCGCCAGGTGCTGACGAACTTGCTGGCTGCAATGTCGTATCCCTCGATCCTCAGCCCTTCGAAAGCGGTGCCCAGGACCTCGCCTTCGAGTCGGGTCTCCACGAAGTTCTCGCCCAGGATCCAGCGGCTGGAGGCGGAACCGCGTGTCTCCTGGGGCTCACTGTTGGGACTCGTCCAGGCCCGAATCGTCATGTCCCAGTCACCAACGGTGGCCGCCAGGTGATTCTGTGGGGAGCCTGGTCCCGTGGTTTCAACCGCCTCGCTGCCAGTCGTCTCGTCTTGGGCGGCAGGAAGAGCCACGCCTGACCGAGGTGACCCGAGGGAAAGGATCAAGAGCGGCAGGCACAGCTTGAGGTGATGGCGTTTCATAGAGAGCTCCTGTACCTGCTGGCCTGCGGTGCTGAGCCGGTGTCGGAACGCCTCCCAACCGGTGCCCATTCGCCTGGCCAAAGACTTCGAAATGATACCGCAGAGGTCATCTGGGATATCGTCCTCTGATAGAGGACGCCCAGCCCCGGGAGATCGTCGGGATCGAGAATCGGTGGATGTGGGTCAAGGAGGATTCAATGTACTGTCCTGGATGCAGAGCGGAATACCGAGAAGAGATCGAATCTTGTCCGGACTGCGAGGTCCTGTTGGTCGCCGAGCTGCCGCCCGAGGGTCCGGATACGGATCTGGTCCCGATCTTCGAGACAGCCGATGTCTCCCTGCTGCCCATCGTCAAGTCGCTCTTGGACTCGGCGGGTATCCCCTGTGTCGTGCAAGGAGAGGAGGCGCTCAGCGTTCTGCCGGTAGGACGTTGGGGCGCCGGGATCAGTCAGTCGGGTCGTGGCTTGGCAGCGACGATCCGAGTCGACAAGGCGCGTGCCCGGGAGGCCGAAGAGTTGCTACGTCCTCTGGCCGAAGGCGAGCCCCCGGCCGAGCCGGAAGAAGCTTGAAGAGCTCAGGACGATGGTTCGGACTAGCGTCGACCTGGTTCTCCTGGAGTCGTCATTCGCCGTCTGTCGCCTACCCGCCGACGAGCCCGAGCCCGGCTGGGCGCAGCCAGGGTCCTTCTCATCGGTGACTCGCCCCCCTCTGGTGTTGTCTATCGTCTGCGTGGCGGCGAGTGTCCCACCCGAGGTCGAGGCCGAGACCGGGTGGCGATGTCTCATGGTCGAGGGCCCACTGGCTTTCACGGAAATCGGGATCCTGTCCTCTTTGACAGCCCCC
>JARFQS010000111.1 GCA_029287645.1 Thermoanaerobaculia bacterium
CGCCGGTCGCAACGAGATCCAGGGTGAGACCCTGGTGCTCAACGTCGGCGAGTACTCGCCCTGGATTCCGGTGCAGTTCGATCTGCTGCCGGTCCACGGCTCGGCGAGTGGCATCGTTCGATTTCTCGTCAAGCAGATACGACCCCAGTTCCAGCTCTACGCCACGCCGATCAACATCGATCCCGCGAATCAGGCCGCTCCGGTCACCTATCCTCAGGAGCTCGGTGCCGAGATCGCGCGCGATATCGGCTCGTTCTGGACGAAGGGTCTGCCCTGCGACACCAAGGCCTTCGACTACCGGATCCTCAATGACGAGGAGTACGTGCAACAGACCGAGCTGATCCTCGAGGAGCGGATGGCACTCTTTCGCCATCAGTGGTCGCGGTTCTCGGATGGACTGTTCTACTTCTACGTCTCCTCCACCGATCAGGACGCCCACATGCTGTGGCGCAATATGGACACGTCCCATCCGAAGCACGGTGAGTCGGATGCGCGATTCGGTGGCTGGATTCCCTACCTCTACGAGCGAATGGACGAGATCGTAGGCGAGGTCCTGCCCGCGATCGATGATCAGACCCTGGTGCTGATCTGCTCCGACCACGGCTTCGCACAGTTCGGTCGTCAGTTCCACCTCAACACCTGGCTGCGCGACAACGGCTATCTGACCCTCGAGTCGGAGGCCGCCAAGAAGGAGGAGACGGCGATCACCGACATCGACTGGAAGCAGACGGTCGCCTACGGAGTGGGATTCAACGGTCTGTATCTCAATCTGAAGAACCGAGAGGGCCAAGGGATCGTGGAGGCGGCAAAGGCAGCCGAGATCACCGCCCGTCTCACTAGAGAGCTACAGACTGTGACCGATCCCGAAACTGGACAGCGGCCTGTCGCCAGGGTCTATCCGCGTGACGAGATGTACGTGGGAGAGGCCACGCCGATGATGCCGGAGCTGTTGGTGGGTTACACACCCGGCTACCGCAATTCCTCACCGTCGGTGTTGGGTGCAACCGGGAGCGCCATCATCGATCTGAATCCCTGGGCCTGGAGTGGCGATCACTCCATGGCGCGCGACCTGGTCCCGGGTAGCCTCTTCTCCAGCCACAGGGTCAGCAAGTCCAGTCCGTCGATCCTCGACCTGCCGGTGAGCATCCTCGAGTTCTTCGGAGTCGAGAAGCCCCAGCAGATGGTCGGTAGCTCCATCTACAAGAGCTGAACCGGGCGCTCCCGAGAAAGCTGGGAAGCCTAGGCCGCTGTGCTGGTCAGGCGCGCTGAGCTACTGGATATAGCCGAGGCTCTTCAGCTGCTCGAGGGCCTCGTCGTCGAGCTCCTCGGTGCGCCGCTCGGGGTCCAGTGATGCAGCGGAGACCATCTTCTTCCAGGCTCCGAGGTGATCCTCCAGAACCGTCACCCGGTTCTCGTCGGAAGCGGCCAGGTCCGTCATCTCAGTCGGGTCGGTCGCCAGGTCGTAGAGCTCGCTTGGACCGTCGGCTCCACGTTGGACCAGGCGATATCCTCCCAGAGCCGCGTAGTACTCTCCCTCTTCTGCTGCCTCTCCGAACGCCACATAAGGCGGCGTACCGGAGCCCTCGATCAAAGGAACGAGGCTACGACCCTGGAATTCCACGGGACTCTCCTCACCCTGCAGCTCAATCAGGGTGGGCCCGAGGTCGATGACCTCCACGATCTTGTCGATCGATCTGCCCTGCGGAAGATGTGGGCTCTTCAAGAGCATCGGCACGCGGGTCTCGAGAGAGTAGATCGAAGGCTCCCCGATCCCGGCATGCTCACCCAGTTCGAAGCCGGACAGCGCGACCACCGCGATGGTCGCCTTGTCTGTCAACCCGGCACCTGCGAGAGCTTGGAGAACCCGGCCTGCCGAGCTGTCCAGAGCCTCGACCTGGGCCGCATAGGATCCGGCAGCATCCTCAGCACCGACTGCCGAAGCGTCCACAGACCCGACTTCTACGACGAGAAAGAAATCGGAGCTCGCATTCTGCTCGATCCACTGAAGGGCACCCTCAAGCGCCTGAGGTCCGGCCTCTACCAGATCGAATCCCTGATCCATTCCTCGTTCGTCGAGTTCTTCTCCACTCGTGAAGAAGGCGGCGGTCTTCATCCCCGCACCCGATAGCACCTCAGGAAGCGTTCCCGCCTCGTCGACGAGCCGATCGTCCGTTTCGACGAGGCCGTGGGTCGTCGGGTAGAGACCGGTCAGAAAGGACGCCATCGAGGAAGCGGAGTCCGGCGCCTGCGCGAAGGCCCAGTCGAACTGAATCGCACCGCTAGCGAACTCATCCAGGCTTGGAGTCGAGCTCTCCGCCGCGCCGTAGCTTCCGAGTTGGTCGGCACGGACGCCGTCCAATATCAGTACGACAACAGGGTGACGCCCGGATTCTGCGATGTCGGCACCGCCATTGGATGAATCCGTGTCCGACGAGCCCGAGCACGACACGAAGGCGAAAACAGCAGCAGTCATCGAGGCAAGGATCAGGTTTCTGTAGGTCATGTCCTCAGTCTCCCAAGAAATCGACAGCGACAATACCAACAGGAGCCTGCCAAGGGAACCTTTGCCACGCCTTCCGAAGAGGAGGGGACCGAAGGTGAAACTCGTAACAGTGAAGTCGATTGTGGCCGGCTATTCTGCGTCGAAGCCGTGTTCTTCCTGGCTGGGATGGTGACCTCCATCCTGTTCCACGGCTCCAAGGGAGGCGTCGATGTCCAGAATCTCTCACTCTTCAACACCCATTCTCCTGGTCCTGTTTCTTTGCTGGCTGGTCCTGGCCGGAGTGCAAGCCCCACCACTGTCCGCAGCTACGTTGACCGGCTGGCTCGACGTGGTCTGGGGCGATCCGCAGCCAGGTAGCAAGGAGGCATCGCACCTCGAGTTCTTCCTGGCCGAAGCGAACGGCCAAGTTACCGAGATAGTTCTCAGCACGAAGGCTCTGGCCGAAGCCGGGGGAATCATGGCCATCCAACGTCGATTCGTGGAGGTCGAGTTCAAAGATGGCAGCGCACGGGACGGAC
>JARFQS010000586.1 GCA_029287645.1 Thermoanaerobaculia bacterium
TGGGAGTTGTTCGCCGCAGGCTAGACGACAGCGCGTCCTACCCTGACTTCGCCGCCTCTATGGTGCAAACCTCGAGGTTCCAACAGCAGGTCGGACGGAACTACGGATTTCGCTCTACCGCGAGACGATATATCTCGATGCGACCTTCGAGATCCTGCCGGTTGTAGATGATGGATTCTCCATCCGGCGAGAACATCGGGCGGATCTGCTCGACGTGAGCGATGGTCTCGGTGATCTTCACCAGACTCGTGCCGTCGGGGTCGATCAGGTAGAGATTGAAATCCTCGTAGTTCTCTTCGTCCCGATTGGAAGCAAAGAGAATTCGTTTGCCGTTCGGCGACCAGGTCGGATAGGAATCGAAAGCCGCGTGACGGGACAGGTTGACCTTGTTCGATCCGTCCCTGTCCATGACGAAGACTTCCGCGTTCCTGGTCCCGTCCTCGTTTCGAATCACCCGGCGCCAGGTAATCCTGGTTCCGTCGGGTGACACCGAGCCGTAGGTATCCCAGTCATCGAAGTGGGTCAGTCGCTCCACGGACCCTGACGACAGCGAGAGAATGTACAGCTCCTTGTTGCCGACCTCGGCCTCTCCACTGTCATCTCGATCGCTATCGAACAGGATCTGGTCGTTCGAGACCCAGGACGGGTGCCAGTAGCCGGCGGCATCTCTGGTCAGGTTCTCGAGCCCACTCCCGTCGGCATTCATCACGAAGAGGTCGCCCGGAAGGGTCTCATCCTCTTCTCGGTGAAAGGCGATCCTGCGACCGTCCGGCGACCATCGCGCCACCCTCTTCTCACCCGGACCCGACGTCAACTGGGTGACTTCCCCTGTTGCGAGCTCCATTCTGAAGATCTGGGCTACGGGGCCCATGCGCGTGGAATGAAACGTGATGTGTCGCCCATCCGGTGACCACCCAGGGTAGATATCGCGAACGAGGCCGACTCGCTCGTCGACTTCAGCAGCGGACCCGCTCTCTGAATGTCCAGGCATGCCGACAGCGATGAACAGAGCCAGCAGCACGACGACTCTCGAAGACAATCTCAGACTTCCGATTCCCATCAATTGCTATCTCTCCGAACGACGTGATTTGGTGGACGAGTACTTGACCGGCGTCATGAGTGCCGGTGTGACCGACAAGGTCACCGTTCAGGCCTCAGGAGATTCGTAGAGTTGGCGAGCTACCTCATGGATTGATGTTCTCGCCCTTCTCGAGGCGCTCGATCTGGGTCTCCACATTCTGCTTCTGGGGGCCGTCCGGAGCTCGGCCCAACGCGATCTCGGCGTGCTCCAGAGCCTTCTCGAAGTCGCCTTCCTGGGCGTAGACGCGGGCCATACCGAAGTCGACGGGCCACTCGCCAGGGTTTTTCTCGTAGTTCTTGCGAAAGATGATGTTGGCGGTGTCCAACTGACCCTGCGCCTGCAGGCCGCGGGCAGCCATGTGCACGGCAACCGCATTGGCGGTCGGGTGCTCCATCGCCTGTTCGAAGGTCTCCATCGCCTCCTCGCTCCGTCCAAGCTGCCACAGGATCTGGGCCTTGTTCGAGATCGTCCCGAAGGTCGTATTCGCCGTGACCGCGGCATCCGCCCACTTCACCGCATCCTCGTGATAGGCGTCCTGCTGCGCAGCCCATTGGGAAGCCTGTATCCAATTCTGGAAGTTGAACCCCGCGGCTCCCGTGAGCTCCATCGTCATGGTCTCGTGGTAGAGCTCCGCCTGGGTCGGGACGGAGATCCGGAACGGCACCCGCAGGTTCTCCCAATGCAAGACGGCCCGGGCGGTATCGAGCTGACGATCGTCGAACTCGTAGGTCAGCCATTCGCGGAAGTCGTCGGTCTTCTCGGGCTGGACCTGAACCTGCAGGACATCGAGGCTCGGATCGTAGAAGAAGCTGCCCCACGCCGAGCTGTTCTTGTTGAAGATGATCGTCCACTCACTCTCTCCAGGTGCCATGAACAGGGCGTAGGTTCCAGCTGCGAGAGGCTCGCCCTCGATCTCGACGTCATGGGAGAAGGTGATTGTCGTGTTCTCATTCGCGCCGGCCCGCCACGGCATGTTCTCGGCGCTTCCGAATCCCGGGTAGAAGGGGTTGGGCGCGATGCCCCAGGGAACCAGTTGGCCCCAGATCTTGCCGGTCCGGTCTTCGCCTGCGGGGCTGGTCACGTCGGGGCTGTGGTAGTCGATCGTCACGGAGGCCAAGCCCATGTACTGAGTAACCACCGCGCGCTGATTGGCCCCATTCGGCGGAGTCGTCAGGCCCTGAGCGAAGGGGGCCCCTGTGCCGGCCACCACAACGAGCAAGGTCAAGGTGATAAGACGGATGAACGAAGAACGCATCGAAACTCTCCTTTCAAGACTCGTGGGATGAGCGCGAACCGCCCAGGCCTCTGGGATCTCTCCTTCCTTACGGGATCGGCGATCCAAGGTTGCTGCCATCGTGTCGCCACGTCTTGTCTAAAGGTTAGATACAGTGAGCTCCAAGTTCAAACTTCGCCCGAGCTATCCTCGGCTCCAGGAGGCATATGATGAGTGGAAAGACTTTGCGTTGGCTGGCGGTACTCCTCTTTCTGGTCGCCGTCTTGATGGCGTTGCGTCTCATCGGGCCGAAGGTTCCCAACGAGATCCGCATGCTGAGCGGCCCCGAGGGCACGACCTACCATGACGATGCCCTGCGATACCAGGAGTTCCTCGGTCGTCACGGGGTCACCGTGCACCTGGAGCAGACCAGCGGCAGTGTCGAGAACCTGAAAGCTCTGATCGACGCGGATCAGCCGACCGTCGGATTCGTCTCCGGTCTCCTGGACGCCTCGGGAAAGGCAATCGAGGACCCGGAGGACGTGGAGTCCTTGGGCACGATGTATCTGCAGCCCCTGTGGGTCTTTGCCAGCAAAGCAGCCGACCTCGAACAGCTCCGAGATCTGATCGGAACGAGGGTCGAAGCCGGGAGCA
>JARFQS010000156.1 GCA_029287645.1 Thermoanaerobaculia bacterium
GCAACAGGGCATCGTCCAGCCGGTGGTTGTGACCTCTTCGGAGGGTGAAGGATTCACGATCATCGCGGGTGAGCGTCGTTGGAGAGCAGCGCAAAGGGCTGGACTCGAAGAGGTTCCGGTGATCGTCAAGGAGGTCGACGACGACAGGCAATTGCTCGAGATGGCACTGGTGGAGAACCTCCAGCGAGCGGACCTCAATGCAATCGAGGAGGCCGAGGCCTTTCGTTCGCTTCAGAAGACCTTCGATCTTTCCCAGGAGCAGATAGGGGTTCAGGTAGGCCGAAGCCGGGCAGCCATCGGCAACGCCCTGCGACTTCTGGGGCTGCCCGAGGAAATTCGGGACATGCTGCGCGATGGTCGGCTCACTGCTGGCCAGGCGCGGCCCCTGCTGACCGTTGACGACGAGGAGCTCCAACTCCAGCTGGCTCATCGTGCGATCAAGGAGGGCTTGTCCGCGCGCCAGCTGGAGGCGCTGACCCGTGGCGACCGTCCGCCCAGAAAGCGGCCGACTCCGAGGGGTGTGGACCCGGACACGGCGGCGGCAGCCGAGAGGTTGACCCGTAGAATCCAGACAAAAGTCGAGATTCGCCGGCGCGGTACGGGTGGCACGGTACAGCTCCATTTTCACTCGGAAGAGGAATTGATGCGCCTGTATGACCTGCTGCTTTCAATTGGAGACGCACAATGAGCCCGAGATCGAGATCGAATGGAGAGTTGAACGGCTTTCTGGACAGAGGAACCCAGATCGTCGACGGAGAGCTTCGCTTCAAGGACACGTTCCGGGTGGATGGCCGGCTGGTCGGCAGGGTAGCGTCAGAGGGTGATCTGATCGTCGGCGAGGGTAGCACCGTCGAGGGTCAGATTCGTGTCGGTCGGCTTTTTGTCTCGGGAATCGTCAAGGGCTCGGTTTGTGCCGAGAGAGTCGAGATCGCCCCGGGTGCCCGGGTAGAGGCCGATGTCGAGACCCCGGCCCTCCTCATCGAGGAGGGCGGATTGTTCCAGGGGCGATGCGTTATGGAGATCTTGCCTGTCAGCGAGTTATCAAAGGAAAGAGCGCAAAACCACCCTGTGGCAGAAGGGTCTCGTAGGACGGCACGACCGTTAACGGGTGGCGTGCCAGGTAGGCACCTGAAAAAGCCTCGGTGAGCACTCGGCCGTCGAGGTCGCGGGCGATGGGGAAGTCGAGCGAATAGAGGAGGGTCGGCATGATGTCGACCAACTGAACCCCGTCGAGAAACTCTCCGGCTCGGAAACCATCACCCATTACCATGAACAACCCATCCGGGGCCTGTTGGTAGAGGCCGTTGGTGCGCCTTCCTGTGGCCAGCGCCCTGACCCGGCGCCACCCCTCGGGAGCCTCGAAACCGTAGGCCGAAACCACCGCGAGAATCTTGGGCCCGGCCTCGTGCTCCCATAGCCGAGACAAGAACTGATCGAGATGCCGGTAGTATGCGGTCGTTCGCTGGGCGGCGCCGAGGTAGGGCTCGCGTTGGAAGCCCGAGAAGTTGACCGCCGCAAAGCCCCCAAAGTTGCGACTCGAGACGCGCGCGAGGCCGGGAAGCATGACAAAGATTGCCTTGGCATCCTGTTGTTGGTCGAGGAGAAACATGGTCAAGGACTCACGCCAAAGATCGTCGGCGAGGTCCTGCAGGAAGGCATAGGGCACACGGTCGCCGAGATCCCGGAGCAGAACCGGATCGATCTCCTCTGGCGCAACCCTGAACAGGACACCCCTCTCGGCGAGCTCTCCGGGTTGGGCCATGGGGGCTTTGAAGTACCCTTGAAAGTAGCGGTGCGAGAATCCGTAGGAGCTCTCTTCCGGCACCGGGTCGCTAACCGGCCAACCCACCAGCCCGGTGTCGAAGTCCAGTCTCTCCAGCACATCCCAGATTGCCGACGTCTTGCGTTGGGTGGCGTCGATGAGCTTGGGGCTCGTAAAGGTGTTCCAGAGGAACGTGCCCACCGGGGTTGGGAGCATGCTGATCCAGCCATCTTCTGCAACCAGGCCCGCCGGAAAGACCACGTTGCTGACGATCCCGTGTTTGTACGGCGGGCGTCCGGTAGCCAACGTGGTCCACAGAGCTTCGCCCTGTACCGGGGCAAGGCTCTCTGGTCGCGCATAGACCCCTTCCGCCAGAAGCTTGGAGAAGAATGGCAGGCGTCCCTGTGTCGTCAGTGGCAGGATCGCGTCGAGGGAAGCGCCGCCCAACCCGACGACAAACAGCGTGGGCCGCTGAGTGAGCTCGACCGCCGAAGCCAGGGGAGCCGGACCGATGAAGGGCTTGAAAGCTTCGCGCCTCTCGACCACGACATAGATCGAGGCGACCGCCAGGAAGCTCAGGCCGAGTCGGCTTCTTATGCCATAGGGACGCCGCTGCAGGGTGTGCAAGAGGGCGGTGTAGAAGAAGATCAGAGCCAGGAGCGTCAGCCATAGGCCCGCCTTGATCATCCGGCGACTAATACCCGGGGGTAGGTAGTAGGTATAGCGCGAAGCGAGCACGAAGTCCGTTATTGCGACAAGGGCCAGAACCAGGGTGATGGTCCAGGGAAGGAGCCGGCGCGCCCTACCTTCCTTTCCGCGGGTAAACGGTGTCAGTACGCTTGCCGAGATCAAACCGCCGATGGCGGCATAGACCAACCCCACCCGCGCGAGCGTACGGGGTGCGTACGGGCGGTCGGGGTTCAAGAAGAAGAGCTGGTTGGCGGCTGGAAGCCCCGCCAGAATACCGGGAATCCGATTGATGAGCAGGATTCGCCAGCCTCGGTCGTGGCGAGTCGATTCGGGGCGGCTGGGTGGAGGCTCTTTCACCAGGCTGGGCTCGTGGACGGGCAGGGGTGCCTTTGCTAGAGTCTGATCGGGATGGGGCTCGCCGTCGAGTCGCGACATCCTTTCCCCGGATTTGCCGATTAGATAGTAACAAAGGACAGAGGAGCCATTTCGTGCTGAGCCTGGAAGCTCTTCACAAAGCCCTGCTCCAGCTGGAGCCCGAGACCGCTCACGACCTGGCAATCGACGCCCTGCGAGCGGGCCAGGTTTCCCGCGTGCCCCTCTCCTTCTTGAGACGGTCGTGCATCGTGAGGAGCTCGCGGCTCGAGCAGAGCCTCTGGGGTCGGAGTTTTCCCAACCCGGTGGGCCTGGCCGCGGGGTTCGACAAGAACGGCGAGGTGATTCATGGAATGGCCTCGATCGG
>JARFQS010000210.1 GCA_029287645.1 Thermoanaerobaculia bacterium
ACGGCATACGAGATACCAGTCATTGTCTCGTGGGCTCGGAGATGTGTATAAGAGACAGGCCAGCCCGAGCACGTCGAGCCAGAGGGCTTTCTCCTCGTTGCCCGGCGTCGAACGGCCGTAGCCGCGGAAAACCAGTGCCAGAACCCGAAGTCCCCGATCGCACATCACGCCCGCCATTACCAGCCAACTCTCCTTGTCGAAAACCCTGCCATGAGCGAGGACCACCGCATTCGGACCGTCACCGTAGATGTGCGCATGTATCCGTCCGCCGTCCTTGGTGGGAAAACTGACCACCTCCGGCAACTCTGTGGCCAGGCCTCGGCCCGGCGCAGCCAACACCGTCAACAGCAAGATTGAGATGAGGCTCAGGGCCGTGAGAATCTCTCGCACAGATCCTGCCAGTCGCGACATCGGAAGATACGCCCTGCGAATTCGTCTTCGGGCTTCGGCGAGCTTCGATTCCAGGGCCGGTCGAGAAGGGCCACCGGTGCATCCAGGAGGCCTGCGAGTCGTTTCGCCACTTCGGCGGAGTCTTCGACGACCAGGCGGAACGACCTCTGCGTGAGCTCCGCCATGCTGACAGCTCGAGAGCCGCTGAAAAGATCATCCGACCACGAGTACTTGTCCAAGAAGGTCAGGGAGTGGTGAGGCACCTTCCGCTCGGCCAACCATTGGCGTGAGACCGCCTCGGTCTCTGGGGGTCGTCCCGTCACCACGGCGACCTCGTATCCGCTCTCCACCCAGGCAGCGAGAGCTTCGATCGCCCCTTCCATGGGCTCGATCTCGGCCAGCACCTCGGCCCGGTGCACAGATTTCATGAACTCGTCCAAGCTTTCGGGTGAAAGCCCCAGCGAGATCCCGAGGTCGAACGACTCGATCTCCTCCAGATCGACCTTGCGGCCGAATTCCTTCTCGAACACCTTGGCAAACGTTCGGGCCGTCTGACCGATCACGTCGTCCATGTCGACATAGATGCAACCTGCACTCGACAAGGGCCCACTCCTCCGAGAAGTCTCCATTTCCGCGGTCTCACTCAGTGCCTTCGCCCACCAGCTCCGAGTACCGGAAGCAGCTCACCACGTGATCGTTCACCATTCCGGCAGCCTGCATATAGGCATAGGAAATGGTGGTGCCCACGAAATTGAATCCCCGCTGCTTGAGATCCTTGCTCATCGCGTCCGACTCCTTCGTGCTGGCGGGAATCTGGTCCATCCTCTTCCATCGGTTCACCAGGGTCCTGCCATCGACGAACTGCCAGATGTAGTCATCGAAGCTACCGAACTCCTCCTGGACTGCGAGAAGGGCTCGTGCGTTTCGGATCGCCGAATTGATCTTGAGCTTGTTGCGGATGATTCCCGGATCCGCCAGCAGCTCGGCAATCTTCTTGTCGTCGTAGGTGGCCACGATCTCCGGTCTGAACCCGTCGAAGACCTGTCGGTACCGGGCCCTCTTGTTCAGCACCGTTGCCCAGGAGAGGCCCGCCTGAGCGCCGTCCAGCACCAGAAACTCGAAGTGCTTCCGGTCGTCGTGCACCGGCACACCCCACTCGTCATCGTGATACTCGACCATCAGCGGATCACTGCCGGGCCAATCACATCGGGTCACCATGATGTGGTCTCTCCTTTCTGTCGACTCGGCGGCCCGACTCAACCGCTCAAGGCCTGCTCGAAATCGGCCATCAACTCATCGGGATCTTCGATCCCCACCGAGACCCGGATCAGCTCATCGGTGATTCCCAGCCTGTCCCGCTCCTCCTGTTCGAGTCCCAGATGCGAGCTCCGTGCCGGCCGGACCACCAGCGACTCCACGCCACCCAGGCTGGCCGCATGAATCGGTAATGCAACGCGATCCAGAAATCGCTCCGCCGCAGCGGCATCCTCCAAGTAGAACGAGAGCATCCCTCCGAATCCCGAGAAGTACTGGCGGGCGTATCGGTGACCGGGACTCGAGGGCAGACCCGGGTAGTTGGCCTTTCGCACCGAGGGATGGCCCTCGAGGAATTCGGCCAACCTCGAGGCTGTCTCGTTCTGTCTCCGGACGCGCAGTGACAGGGTCTTGAGACCCCGCTCCAAGAGAAAGCAGGTGTTCGGGTCGAGCGAGCCGCCCAGGTGCAGCAACAGGTGGCGCACCCGATCCACCGCTCTCTTCGAGCCGAGCACCGCTCCCGCGACCAGATCGCTGTGGCCGTTCAGGTACTTCGTCGCACTGTGAACGACCAGATCGAATCCCATTTCGGCGGGTCGGAAGTTGACTGGCGTAGCGAAGGTGTTGTCGATGACCGACACCAGATCGTGCTGCCGAGCGAACGAAACAACGGCCTCCAGATCACCGACCTCCATCAGGGGATTCGAGATGGACTCGACGTAGATCATTCTCGTCTTCGAAGTGAGAACTCGTTCCCAGGCTTTGGCACCGTCGGGGTCCGCGACGTCGATCGAGCTGTGGGTGATACCCAGCCGATGCGCATCCTGATCGAGGAAGCTCTGTGAACCACCGTACAGGGTGCGCTGCGCGAGGATGTGCTCCCCGGCCTGCAGATTCGACAGGATCGCCGTCGAGATCGCCGCCATGCCGCTGGCGGTCAGCAAGGCGGCTTCGGCCGACTCGACGGTAGCCAATCGGGCCTGCAGGGTGTGGTGGTTCGGCGAGTTGCTCAACCGGATGTAGCGCACCGCATCGTAGGTGGCCTCGTCGCCCATCTGATAGTTCGCCGATTGGAAGATGGGAGTGACAACCGCACCTTCGACATGGGGGCGCGGGCGACCCGCGTGCACCAGGTTCGTGTCGAGACTGTCGAATTTCGCTGAATAGTCTGGCATGGGTGAATCCTCGTTCGAGACTCCTCGCTCCATAAACCCCGTCGCGAGAGAGCCAAAGGCTACCACCTCCCTGCACCCTGGGGCGCGTGCTAGCATCGCCCGGCTCGCCGCGTCGACAGACGCCACGGCCCGCTTTCAGATTGCCCCGACCATGCCTGTGCTCAACGCTCGAAAATCCTTCCGCATCTCGTGGTGTGCTCTCCTCCTGCTGACCGCGATTGGCTGCGGAAAACGGCCACCGGCCATGGAGAGAATCTGGCTGGATTTCGCCGATCATGTCTGGTTCCAGTCCGGCAACGTCACGACCGACTTGATTTCCGCTCCCCGTCGAGTCGGCCTGCAGAATCTGGGCTACGGGTGGCGTCAGATCCATTCGGAAGATCCTGCGAGGGCGGCCTTCGAGATGGACGTGGCGGCAGCCCGGCTCTTCTTCTTCTCGGCCGATGGCGACACGACTGCAATCGAGATAGAGATCTCCGCCGTCGGCAGGCGTCGACTGAAGGTGACTCCCCTGAACCTGCTTTTGAACGGCAGGCCTCTCACCAAGCTACCTCTGAGCAGAAAGTGGGAACAACACCGGGTGGAGATTCCAGCCCCGGTCATTCGCCGGGGGAACAACCGACTGGACTTCCAGATCGCCATTCCGAAAAAGTCCCAGAAGTCACGCCATCGGCTGCGGCCGAAGATTCGCAATCTCCGCTTCTTCGCCACCAACGGTCGGAGGGAGTGGCCGGAACGACCCACGACTCTCCAGGTGGCCGGTGACCCGGAGCTCTCACTGGACCGAGATACCATCCAGATGCCTTCGCCGGCCCGGCTCGAAGCGGTGATCGAGGTACCCGAGCGAGCCCGTCTGACCGCTCGCTTCCAAGTCCGGCGTCCCCCGGGGGCGCACCTGGAACCGGTCCTTGTCTACGCCAAGCTGCTGGATCCGGAGCTCGAAGAGCACCCACTCGCCCAGGAGCGGGTCACCGAGTCTCGGTCGGCATTCGACTTCGACGTCGACCTGAGCGCGTGGCAGGGACAGAGGGTCCGTCTGCAACTGGGTGCCGGAGGCCCTGGCAATGCAGTGGTGTCGTGGCATTGGGCGATCGTGGAGGCGCAGCCCGGGCAGACCCCGCCCGGCTCCATCGCACCGATTCGGAGGCAGCCGGCCCCTTCCTCGGGCCGGCTGGGTCGCCCTGATGTGCTGGTCGTCCTTCTGGACGCGGCACGGGCCGACTCCTTCTCTCCGTTCGGCGGAACCCGTCCGACTCCGCACACTGCACGGCTGGCCTCGCAGGGAACGGTATTCCAGCAAGCGATGGCCGCTTCGTCTTGGACCGGGCAGTCGATACCTTCGATCTTCACCGGCCTCTACCCCGACTCCCTGCGGGTCGGGCCTTGGGGAAGTCCATTACCCTCCAACATTGCCACCCTGGCGGAGCTGTTGTCCGGAGTCGGATACCGCACGGTTCTGTGGACGCAGCACCCCTTCTACGGCTACCAGGAGGATCTGAAGCGGGGCTTCCAGGAGTTCCACCGCCCTGAGTTCAGGGACTATCGGACACTTCCGTCTCAGGAGATCTTGATCTCCGAGCAGCAGCCGACCTTCGCCTTCGTCCATCTGATCCCTCCACATGCCCCCTATACACCGCCACCTCCCCACCGAGGTCTCTATAGCTCCTGGTACTCGGGTTCGATCGAGCCGGAGGCGACCTTCCTCAGTCGCTTCCCGGACAAGCGCTCTACCGAGGAGTTGACCGAAGAAGATCGCCGTTTCATCCGCGATCGATACGACGAGAACGTCGCCTTCGCCGACGCTCAGGTGGGCGCCCTGCTGTCGATCCTCGATTCCTCGAAGCGGTACGAGGACTCACTGGTCATCCTGATGTCCGACCACGGTGAGGCCTTCTTGGAGCATGGCCGCTACCTGCACTCCCGCATGCTGTTCCGGGAGTTCCTCCACGTTCCACTGGTGATCAAGTGGCCTCGAGGGGTGTCCGGTTACGAGGCCGAGGTGGCCGAGCCGATGAGTCTCGTCGATCTCGTTCCCACCCTGGAGGACGGTCTGGCACTGCCCGCCCAGCAGGAGGGATACCAGGGTAGAAGCCTGATTCCTCTCGTCTTCGACGGGGCGCACCGTCAGGAGCCACTGTGGGCGACCACGCGGCGGGTAGATACCTACCAGAAGCCTCCCCGACCCCTGGAGATGCTCCAGGCGGGTCCATGGAAGATCCTCTACGACCCCCTCTCCGACAGCAGCCGGATCTATCAGATCGAGAACGACCCAGGGGAGAGCCAGGACCTCTCCGGCGAGCTACCGATGCGCACCCTGTACCTCCGCCAAGCGCTTCTGCGTCAAAGGACCTACAACCGCGAGCTACTTCAGCAGGCACCCGAGCCAGGCCCTATCGAGGACTCGGACGCCGAGATCCAAAAGCAGCTGGAAGCCCTGGGCTATCTCAACTAACGACCTGCACCACTCAGGGTCCTGCGGCCAGTGCCCTGTAGTCGCGAGCCAACCTGTTCAGCTCCTCGGGACGAAAGGCATCGTAGTAACCGCGGATGACTCCCGCACCGTCCACCAGGACGAAGCGAGTGCTGTGCAGGATCGGCTCATCGGGACTGGCAGCTCCCGGGGGCGGCTCGTCGTCCAGCCCGAGCTTGAATCCCTCTGTGACCAGTTGCCGGATCGAATCCCTCTCTCCGGTCAAGAAGAGCCATTCGGGGTCGGTGATACCCCAGGAGTCGGCATAGAGCTGTAGCACGGGTGGTGTGTCGTACTCGGGGTCGACGCTGAAGGAGACCCTGTGCACACCACGCGGCTCCATCTCCTCGAGCCTCAGCATGCGCTCTGTCATGCGCGGGCAGCTCAAGGCGCACCGCGTGAAGATGAAATCGGCCACCCAGGGGGCTCCCGCCAGCTCCGTATTGTCGACTTCTCTGCCGTCTCTGTTGATCAGGCTGAAACTCGGCACCTCTCCCAACTCCGGGGGGGGCTCATGAGTCTCCACGCCCCGCCACTTGGGAGCCATCACAGCCGTGACGACAACCGCAAGGATCACCGCGATCAGGAATCCCCAGAGCACCGTTCTCCGCATGGAGCTTCCCTTCTCCTCGATCATGGCGACCCCGTTCTGCGA
>JARFQS010000600.1 GCA_029287645.1 Thermoanaerobaculia bacterium
TGGCCGGCCACGACCTGGCCGACGAGTCTCTGGAAGCACGTCGCAAGATCGGCTATCTGCCCGAGACCGCGCCGGCCTATGGCGAGATGACCGTGAGTGGCTTCTTGGAGTTCATCGCCGAGGCCCGAGGGGTCGAGAACACCGGCGCGGCCCTGGACCGGGTCGTCCATAAGGCCGCCCTGGGTAGAGTCGTCCATCAGACGATCGAGACCCTATCCAAGGGCTTTCAAAGGCGGGTGAGCCTGGCCCAGGCGTTGATCCACGATCCGGAGGTGCTCATTCTCGATGAGCCGACCGACGGCTTGGACCCGAATCAGAAGGCCGTCGTACAAGAGTTGATTACCCGTCTGTCGGCGGGCAGGGCGATTGTGCTTTCCACCCACATCCTCGACGAAGCGGAACGGGTCTGCAACCGGGCACTGGTCATCTCCGAGGGGAAGATTCTGGTGGATTCCACTCCCGAGGACCTGATCGCCCAGGCGCCCAATCACAATGTGATGCGCCTCGTCGTGGAGTCGAGTGCAGTGGCCGACTTGATGGGCGTTCTCGAGGCCAAGCAGTGGTGTGATCGCGTGGAGAGGCTCTCGGAGACCACCCTCGATGTCTATCCGCACCGCGGCGAGAACTACCTCGGAGAGTTGATGGAGGTGACCTCGGGCCTGGAGATCCACAGTATCCACCTCCAGGAGGGACGCTTGAACGAGCTGTTTCGCGAGATTACCCGGGGGGTGGAGGCATGAGGCGCTTCACCGGCATGAAGGCGGTCTTTCGCCGCGAGTTCAAGGCCTACTTTTCGTCACCCCTGGGCTACGTCTACATCGTCATCTTCCTGGTTGCCAGCGGATTCCTGACGCTGTCGAGGGATTTCGGTCGAATGCTCGAGCTGCGTCAGGCGGACCTGACACCGTTCTTCAACTACCTGCCGTGGCTGTTCGTTGTCCTCGTGCCAGCAGTGGCCATGCGGCTCTGGGCCGAGGAGCGTAAGTCGGGCACCGTCGAGCTGCTGCTGACGCTCCCTGTCACCCTCGAAGGTGCCTACCTGGGCAAGTTCCTGGCCGGATGGAGCTTTCTGGGGGTCTCTCTGCTGCTCACCTGGCCGGTGGCCTATCAGGCCGCGCGCCTCGGCAATCCCGACTGGGGCGTCGTAGCGAGTGGCTACCTGGCATCACTGCTGACCGCCGGGGCATTCCTGGCGATCGGCATGCTCTTCTCCGCTCTCAGTCGGAATCAGGTGGTCGCCTTCATTCTGGCCGTCGCCGCATCGGTGGCCTTTCTGCTGCTCGGCCTGCCGCAAACTCTGGAGGCGATCGGCAATGGGCTGGGAGGCTATGTGGAGCAGCTCTTCGCCAGTATCAGCCTGGTCGATCACTTCGAAGCTCTGAGCAGAGGGCTGTTCGAATGGCGATCGTTGGTCTTCTTCCTCTTATTCACTGTCGGTTGGTTGGCCAGCGGAATGCTGGTTCTGGACCGCACTCGCGCGGCGTAGGTGAGGAGCCGGAAGATGTGGAATAGCAGGCTACTGACCCTTGTGCTCATTGGACTGATCGTCCTGTTCGCCAATCACTTCGCATTCCGAGCCCTGGAGGGCAGCCGGATCGATCTCACCGCGGACGGGCTGTATTCCCTGAGTGACGGCAGCAAGGAGATCCTCCAGCGGATGGTGGACGAAGGCGTCAAGCCGATCGAGATCGATCTCTTCTTCTCGGAGACGTCTGGCAAGACCCTGCCGCGGTTCATCAAGAACTTTGTCACCTATGAGCGCTACCTGCGCAGCCTTCTCAAGGAGTACGAGAGAGCCTCGCAGGGCAAGATCGAGGTGCGGTTCATCGACCCGGTCACGGACAGCGACGAGGCCGAAGACGCGCTGGATTTCGGTCTGGATGGCAAGGCCATCAACCAGGAGGGCGACCTCTTTTTCTTCGGCCTGGTCTTCCAGACCCAGACCGGCAGTCGGGACGTGATCGATTTCCTGTGGCCGAATCAGCAGGAGACCATCGAGTACGAGATCTCCAAGAGGATCCACTCGCTGCTCTGGCCCTCCGGCAAGACGATCGGAATCCTGTCCTCACTCGAGATCTTCGGTGGCGCCGACAACCCCTATCTGGCGCAGATGCTGGCGGCCCAGGGGCGAACGCCCCCGGAGAAGTGGATCGCTGTCCAGGTGTTGGAAGAGGCCTACGAAGTGCGTCCGATCGACCGCAGCGTCGAGCACATCTCTCCGGACGAGTTCGATCTGGTCATCGTCATTCATCCGAAAGGCCTGAGCACCAAGTCCCTCTGGGCGCTCGACGAGTGGGTCGTCCGGGGAGGCAACACGATGGTCTTTCTGGACCCCTACGCATTGGACGACCGGCCTCCTGAGAATCCTCAGCAGCCGTGGCAGAGCCTGCAGTACAGACCCTCCTCGGACCTGGGAGACCTGTTGGCGGCCTGGGGATTGCGCATGCCGGCCGATCAATTCGCAGCGGATCTCGATCTTGCAGTTCGGCGAGCGGTGGGTCCCAGGGGTCCGGCAGAGACCATCGTCGTCGACCTCGCCATCGAGGAGTCGAATCGCGATCGAGCTCTGGATACTTCGCATCCGATTCTTCAGGGTGTCTCGAGCCTGCGGTTTCTCCTGGCCGGCGTGCTCGAATCGATCGGAGAGGACGGACCGGAAGCGACGCAGTTGGTCGGGACCACCGAGAACGGTACCTCGCTGTCGATCGAGCCGGGCTTCGGAGACGGCGACGCTCTGGCCTATAC
>JARFQS010000294.1 GCA_029287645.1 Thermoanaerobaculia bacterium
GCCCTGCAGGCGCTCGCCTTCTACGGCAGGTACGACAACCCCGAGGAGATGCAGCGGGTCGCGGACATCGGGTATCGCATAGCCCAGGAGTCGAAGTTCCAGGATTATCCCTACACCTTCTACCTGGCCGACATGCCGGAGCCCAATGCCTTCGCGTTACCTGGCGGGCAGATCTTCATCACCCGCGGGATGCTCGATCTCGGACTGAGCGACGACATGCTGGCTGGGCTTCTGGGTCATGAGATCGGGCACGTGGTGATGCAACACGGCACTCGGATGCAGCGCAAGGCGACACTGCTCAACATCCTGAGTCAGGCCCTGTTGGTAGGCGTCATGATCGGGGCCAGTCAGGGCAACAACCGCAACGACGTACCCACCGATCCCTATGGCAGGGGAAACAACACCGGCGATCTGATCCAGGGTACTGCAGCCGCCGGTGCCGTTATCAGCGAGCTACTCCTGCGGAGCTACAGCCGAGAGTTCGAAGACGAGGCCGATGACGAGGGTCAGCGCCTGGCTGCCGCCGCCGGCTTCGATCCCAAAGGCACCCAGCAGCTGATGGAAAAGATGCTAGCCCACATGCCGCAATCCAAGGAGTACGGATACTGGCGTACCCACCCGTTCTTCGATGATCGGGCTCAGGCCGCCAACGTCCGCGACGACCTGCTGAAGATTCAGGAGCCCAGCTCGGCAGCCGAGTACCGCATCAAGACCCAGAATCTGCTCTTGGATTTCGCCGAACGGTCGAAGATCGAGCCCGAGCTGATTCCGCACCTCAAGGAAGAGGCGCTGATCGCATGGCCGCAGGGTCCGGCAGCCGACGGGCTGCGGCTGGAGAAGCTCCACGTCCTCCGCGCCGATCTGGAGGAACAGAATCCGCTTTCACGCGACTGGGCAACGCTCATCCTGGCTTATGAGTACGAGCTCGGACAGGTGCGTGCACTGACTCCCGAAAGTCCACTCGTCGCCCAACTGGGCGAGGAGATCGACTCCTTCGATGGGCAGCGTCGTGAGCTCTACCCGAAGGCTGTCGAGATCTTCGAAGGCGGCATCTTCGAGACCGAGTTCCTCGAGACATTCGCCAGCAACTACCCGGAGTCCCCCGAGAAACCCGACGTCGCTCTGGCCCTGGGCGATGCCTACAGCCGGCTCGGGCGCCAGAGCGAAGCCGTAGAACGGTATCTCGAGGCCTCCGCGGCCGCGCCTGACAGCAAGGCTGGAGAGAGGGCAGCGAGGGGACTGCGAAACCTCGCTCCCCACCTCGAGGAGCTCAGCGCTCTGCAGCGGCTGGCTTGGGAGTCTGCGGACCCAGAGCTCCGAGAACTGGCCGCTGAGAGGCTCGCGACCCTCGCCAGCGAGTACAGCGAGTTGGCCAATGGAGCGACGTACCTCAAGGCGTATCCCGACGGAGACCAGGTTGCCGTCGTGAGCGAGAGAATCGACGAGCTCGCGGAGGCTCTGTTCGGGGAAGTCATCCTCTACCAGAGTGTGGGCGATCACGTGAAAGGCATCGAGCGGATCCAGAAGATCCTGACCTACGCACCGCAGTCTCCCGCCGCCGAGCGCCTGCGTGCCCGGATGGTCGTAGAGAGTTGATCACCTGCCCACCGATCCTCAGCGTGAGTGACCAAGGCAACTGAAGCAGACCCATGACCCAAGGACAAGCCATGAGTACTACCAAGACCGAGCTCAATATGGCCGCGCAAAGAGGCGTCCAGGCCTGCAAACAAGGTAAGTGGAAAGAGGGGCTCGCTGTGCTCGGCCAGATCGCGGAGCTGGATCGGCAGGGCGCGGAGCTGAACGGCCAGTTCTATTCCTATCTCGGATACGGAATCGCCCGCTACGAGCGTCGCGTCAAGGAAGGGCTCGCGCTCTGCCAGCACGCCATCAAGGTCCAGTTCTACGAGCCCGACAACTACGTCAATCTGGCTCGAGTGTATTTGCTGGCTCGCAACCGACGCAAAGCGGTGGAAGCCCTCACGAGGGCGATGAAACTGAACGCCTCACATAATGGAGCCCGGGCCCTGGCCCACGAGATCGGCTGGCGAAGACCTCCGGTGATCCCCTTTCTCTCACGCAATAACTTCCTCAACCGCATCCTGGGCAAGATGCGGCACCAGCTGAGTCAGAAGTAGAGGCTTCGGCCAGAAGCCCTCGCATCGCCCGGTCCCGGAGCTTCTCAGCCCGAGGTCCAGACCCGAACCAGCTGATAGACGAGAAGCGTGACGGAGTAGGCCAGAACCGTCATGTAAAGCAGCTGGAAGGCCGGCCATCTCCAACTGTTGGTCTCTCTACGGGTCACCGCCTGCGTCGAGAGACATTGCATGGCCAGGACATAGAAGATCAACAAGCTGACGCTGGTCGCAGTGGTGAAGACAGGAGTTCCGTCCGTTCGAACCGCCGCTCGAAGACTGTCGTAGAGTGAGTTGGGATCCTCTTCCACCGCCGACTCCCCCACTCCGTAGACCACCGCAAGAGTCGAGACGATCACCTCGCGAGCCGCGAACGAGCTCAGAATGCCGATTCCGATCTGCCAATCGAACCCCAGAGGCCGCAAGACCGGCTCGATGGCGCGACCGGCGCGACCGGCGAGGGAATTCGCCAATCTGTTCTGAGCCGCGAGCTGGCCTGCCTCGTCTGTCAGCTGTTCGGCTTTCTCTGTCTGGCCGCTTGCGGCCAAAGCCTGAGCCTCGGCCTGAAGAGTCAGGGCCGCGGCCGGCGGCTCACTCCTGGGGAACGATGCCAGGACCCACAAGAGTATGGAGACGGTGAGAATGATGGTGCCAGCCCGCTTGATGAAGATCTTGGCCCGGTCCAATGTCGCCAACAGGGCGGTACGCAGATTCGGCAGCTTGTAGCTCGGGAGCTCCAGGACCAGGGGCCTGGACTCGCCGGGCAATATCGATCCCTTGAACACGAGCGCCATGACCAGGGCAGCCACGATTCCCAGAGTGTAGGCACCCGTGAAGACCAGGCCAGCCAGCACCGGCCTGTAAGGGAACAGCAGGGCTGTGATCATGGTGTAGACCGGAATCCGAGCCGAGCAGGAAAACAGCGGCAGCACCAGGATCGTCACCAGCCGGTCGCGTCGGTCTTCGATGACTCTCGCCGACATGATGGCCGGGATCGCGCAGGCGTGGGCCGAGAGAATCGGCACGAAAGCCTTCCCGGGCAGGCCGACTCGACGCATGAGTCGGTCCATGACAAAGGCTGCCCTGGCCAGATAGCCGGTATCCTCGAGCAGCGCCAGGAAGAAGAAAAGAATACAGATCTGGGGCAGGAACACGAGCACACCACCCACGCCACCGATGACGCCATCGACCAGAAGACTGCGAAAATCTCCGGCCGGCAACCAGCGCCCGACGACGCTGCCGACATAGCTGAACCCGGCGTCGATCCAATCCATCGGATACTGCGCTACCCAGAAGATGAGAGCGAAGACTGCGAACATGACGGAAAGGAAGGCCGCGACCCCAACCCACCGATGAGTCAAGACGGCATCGATGCGATCTGTTTTGACCCCGTGGGCCGTCGTCCGACCGTTGATGCAGCGAGATCCGACCTCCTCCGCCCAGTCGTAGCGCGCCTTGTAGGGACAGCCGGAACAGTCGCAGAAAGGGTCGGTCGACGCCCTTCCCAGCGGCGACCCAGAGGGGTCGATCATCCTCTCCAGGTGCTGCCGCAAGGTGTCGAGTCCCCGGCCGCTGCGAGCCACGACCGGCACCACCGGACAACCCAACTCGGCTTCGAGCTTCTCGAGGTCGATCTCGATGGCCGACCGTTCGGCCAGATCCACCATGTTCAGCGCCGCTACCGTAGGCAGCCCCAGCTCGAGCACCTGACTCGCCAGGTACAGGTTGCGCTCCAGGGTCGTAGCGTCCAGTAGCAGGACAATGCCGTGAGGCTGCGGTTGTTCGGACCGCTGTCCCAGGAGGATCTCTCGGGCCAGCCGTTCTTCCGGTGTGATGGAAGCGAGGCTGTAGAGGCCTGGAAGGTCGAGCAGCCTGACCCGATGTTCGGCCAGACGCGTATGACCGATCCGGCGCTCGATCGTCGTACCGGGGAAGTTCGCCGTCTTGGCCCTCAGGCCCGTCAGAGCGTTGAAGAGCGTCGTCTTGCCAGCGTTCGGATTGCCGACCAGGGCGATGCAGACCTCATCGGCATCGGGCGCGCTCTGGCCAGGGGGCAGGGGGATCTGAATGGTGGGAATGGGACGAACCTCTCGCTCGCGATGGTCAACCTTCGCCGAACATGTCACCCATACAGGGTTGGACTTTGACGTTGTTTGCCAGCCTCGCTGAAACTCCGATCCGCGTCCCGAGCACCTTGAGGATCATCGGATCGCCGGTCTGCATCAACATGATTCGGCGACCGACGCAGACTCCCATCGCCATCAGTTGCTCGATGTCCGCCTCGCTGGCCTCGACCTCGGTTACCCTGGCGCAATGACCGATCTCGATCTGACCGAGCGGTACCCGGTCTCCGAGATCTTCCGATCTTCCGGTTGGCTGGTCTCGAGAGATCTCTAGATGATCCATGGGCATTTTCGAAGGTCTGCTTCGCCGCACTTCAGCGGCCTCACAGTTTACCATTGAGGTACCTTCAGCCCGGCGATTCGGGGCTGGGCCCACGGGTCACAGGACCTTGGATTTGGCACGCTGGGCTCGCATGTCATATCCTCTGCCGCACTTGCCTCACCGACACGGCAAAGTCACGACAGTCGCCGGCTGGAACTGCACGAGCTATCACTGATGAGCAACCCGAGCACCAACCATACCTGGGGAGTGGGCCGCTCCGTCGTCCTGCCGGCCTCGCTTCTGTTCGGGGCGATGTTCAATCTCACCCTGGTGGTGGCCGGCCTCAAGGAATTCATGATCGAGGACCTGGGTGGGACGATCGCCGATGCGACTCTCTTCTTCTCGGTCGAGACCCTCGCCTATATCCTCTTCGCCCCGATCTGGGGATTGCTCAGTGACCGTTTCGGAGTTCGCAAGCCCCTCGTGGTCATTGGCTTCGCCGGCTCGGCGTTGATCTACCTGATCTACGGCAGGCTCCACTCGATTCCCCTTCTGCTCGCCTTTCGGTTTGTCCAGGGCGCCTTCTCGGTGCTCGGATGGTCGACCGTCATGGCGATGATGCTCGACCACCCGGTGTATGGCCGGAAGGGTCGATTCATGGGCCTGATGGGGGCCTCCCTCATCTTCGGGGTCGCCATCGGTGCCCCCATGGGTGGCTACCTGACTCGCTGGTTCGGATCCCGTGCTCCGCTCCTCGCCGCAGCGATCTCCTTCGCACTCCTGGCGGTGCTCTCCCTGCTTCTCCGCGAGTCTCCCACGTTGACCCGCCAGCGTCGCGTGCGGGAGATCCTCGCCGCACTCAGGGCCAGACCCCAGGTGGCGCTCCCCTTTTCGTTCCACTTCGTGGACCGTCTTGCGGTCGGCCTGTTTGTAGTCGTCTTCCCGCTGTACGTCGATTCTCTGGGAGCCACCGATCCTGCACTGCGGGGTCGCTACCTCGCACTGTTCTTGCTGCCGTTCGCCTTCCTGCAGTATTTCTCGGGCAGGCTTGCAGAGCGCTTCGGTGCAGGAGGGCCCCTGGTGGTGGGTTCCCTGCTCTACGGACTGGCACTCTGTGGGCTCGGATTCTCGGATCTGAGCACCCTGCAGGGCATGATGGTGGCGCTCGGCGTCTTCGCCGCTGTGATGTTCCCGCCGGCGATTCTCCTGGTTTCCCAATGGAGCGACCCGAATACGCGTGCCAGTGCGATGGGGGGCTTCAACCTGGCGGGCTCGATGGGCTTCGCGCTCGGGCCCATCATGGGTGGATGGGCCTACACCACCCGAGGTTTCGCTTTCGCCTTCGTTCTGTGTGGGGTGCTCGAGATCGTTCTGGCGATCGTCGGAGCGCTGCTGTTGATGCGGTGGGGCCGGTGGGGCTCCAAGCGCTCGACGAGCTAGCCCGACACTCCTCCAAACTCCTGTTCCAGAGCTTCCTGCTCTTCCGGCAGTATCTTGCGGAAGAGGATGCCGAGGTCGCCCACAGGGGTCCCTGCCGAGAGAGCCTGCAAGTCTGTCGCTGCCGAGCCTGAAGGCCAGTTCGGAGTCTCGTCATCTTCGCCAAGGGCCTCCAAGACCCGGAGGCTCGTGGACGGAATCACGGGCCACGAGAGGACGGCAAACAGACGTACGAGCTGCAGGCCCGTCCGCACGATCATCGCTGCCTGCGCCGTGTCCTCCTTGATCACCTTCCAAGGGGCTGCGTGGGTCAGGTACTCGTTTCCCAGCACCCACATGGCTCGCAAATCCCCCAACGCCTTACGAAACTGCATCTCTTCCATGTGAGACGTGTAGTCGGCCAGCTTGACATCCAGATCCTCGACAAGCTTCCGTTCCGCGTCTCCTGGCTCCCCGCCCTCGGGGACGACGCCCTCGAAGCGAGACTGTGCGAACTTCCAGAGCCGGTTGACGAAGTTCCCAAAGGTGTCGGCGAGATCCTTGTTGACTCCTCCCGTGAAGAACTCGAACGTGAAGTCCGTATCGTCACTCTCGGGTGCGTTGGCGATCAGCCAGTAGCGCCAGTAGTCGGCCGGAAACTTCTCGAGGGCCTTGTCCATGAACACGCCCCGCTTCTGGCTCGTCGAGAACTTCCCCCCGTAGTAGGTCAGCCAATTGAACCCCTTGATGAAGCTCACCAGCTTCCAGGGCTCGCCGGATCCCAGGATGGTGCCCGGAAAGCTGATCGTGTGGAATGGAATGTTGTCCTTGGCCATGAACTGTACGTAGCGCACGTCTTCCGCTTCGTACCACCAAGAGCGCCAGTCGCGAGCCTCCGGATCGAGGTTGGCCCATTCCCGGGTCGCGGCGATGTACTCGATCGGCGCATCGAACCAGACGTAGAACACCTTGTCCTCGAAGCCCTCTCGATCCACCGGAACACCCCACGACAGATCGCGGGTGATACCACGATCGTGGAGACCTTCTTTGAGCCACTTCTTGGCGATCGAGGTCACCAGAACCGGCCAATCGGTCTGCTCCCCAATCCAGTCCTCGAGTCGACCGGCCAACTGCGATTGAAGCAGGAAGAGGTGACGGGTCTCCTTCACCTCGAGCTCCGTACTGTCGGAGACCGCCGACCGCGGGTCCAGCAGATCCGTCGGATCGAGCACGCGAGTGCAGTTCTCGCACTGGTCTCCCCGGGCCGCCTCATAGCCACAGTGCGGACAGGTGCCGATGATGTAGCGGTCGGGCAGGTACCGCTGGTCGGCCCTGGAGTAGACCTGCTTGGTCGTGCGCTCTTCGATCAGACCCTGCTCGTCGAGCTGACGGCAGAAATGCTGGGTCAGATCCCGATTCTCTCGTGACGAGCTGCGACCGAAGTGGTCGAACGAGAGGTCGAACCGCCGGTATATGTCGGACTGGATCTCGTGCTGCTGGCGACAGTACTCCGCCACCTCCAAGCCATCTTCGAGAGCTGCCAGCTCCGCAGGCGTGCCATGCTCGTCGGTGGCACAGATGTACAGGACATCGTTGCCCCTCTGGCGCTCGAAGCGGGAGTAGATGTCTGCCGGCAGCATCGAGCCGACAAGATTCCCGAGATGCTTGACGCCATTGATGTAGGGCAAAGCACTTGTAACGAGGATTCGTGCCATCGGTCGGTCCTTCTCAGAGCCAGGGAGCGGGTATCCCCGCCTCCTGGGGTCTCGAGGCCTTGGGATATCGAGAGTCGTTGCGTCCTGGGAAACCGGCAGCCCGGCACCCCGCAATCATGGATAGACGTATACCTGGGATTTGTTCCAAACACTGCCTGCCAGCTCGACACCCATGCGGAACACGGGGAGGTACTCTTCGTCGTCGATGCGCATCAAGCGGACGAGGCGACACCACTGGATCTTGCCCGGGATTCGAATCATCTCTGTGCCGTGCTTCATCTTGAAGGCGTAGCTCCACCCGACGCGCAGACTCTCGTTGGTCTGCACCGCAATCCCGGTGGGTGAAGTATTCAAGACATCGCCCTGGATGGGACCGCTGAGACGTAGGTTGGACACCCTGTGACGCCGGTGCTGTCTGCGCTCGGCATCGGACTGGGGTAGTGGCGTTGAGGCCTCGGCCTTGGATTTCTGTGGTGTCTGCATCTTCCTTCTCTCCCCTGAGCGTCGATCCAGACCCGAGCGACGGTCGTCTCCGACGCGGCGGTCTTGAGGCGGAAGCCAGTCCCGTCTGGATCTTGCTGACACGTATCCCCTTGTTCCTACACCACAGTTGATTGAAGCCAGGGCAACCCTCTGCGTCACCCGATTGTACAGGGGCGGCCCTGCCGATGACAACGGGCTACCTGCCTGGCCGCAATGCAGGCCTGAAACCCCGTCTTGAGGTCTTGGGGTCTTGAGGTCTTGAGGTCTTGAGGTCTTGGGGTCTTGGGGTCTTGGGGTCTTGGGGTCCTGGGGTCTTGAGGTCTTGGGGTCTTGAGGTCCTGGGAACGGGAGATACACC
>JARFQS010000337.1 GCA_029287645.1 Thermoanaerobaculia bacterium
GAGTAGATGGTGACGATATTGGGGTGATTGAGCGCAGCGACGGTCTTGGCTTCGCGGCGGAATCTCTCCAGGCGGTCCTGGTCCGAGGCCATGTCCGGTGGCAGGACCTTGAGCGCAATATCGCGGCCCAGCTTGGTGTCCTCGGCTCGGTAGACCTCCCCCATGCCGCCCTGCCCGAGCTTGGCGGTGACGGAATAGTGGTTGAGTGTCGAGCCGATCATCGATGGGTTCCGTCAGATCGCCACCGCGGACCTCTCGAGCCCTGCGGCCGCTTGCTGCTAGAACTTTCAGAATGAAAGCCGGCTCATTCTACTGAAATGTCGATCGGCGGAGGCCCCAGAGGGCTCTCTGGGCAAGTCTCGGTCTCGTGGGTGTAGACGCCTCCGGTGATCTTCCAACCGGTGCCATCGTGCACCAGGTCGAAAACGTCGATGCCGCAGTGGTGGAGCTCGCCATTCATGTAGAAGTCGTAGGGTGTCCGGACCGTTGCGATTCCTCCATCGATCCTCACCTCGGGCTCCCAGAAGCGCTCGAGGACCTCTTGCTCACGATCTGCGAGACCTTCCATGTACTCCTGGTTCGTGAACGAACGGACGACTGTCTTGCCGTCCTCCTCACGAACGGAGAAAAAGCGCCCCTCAGGAATCACCACCTCGCTCGTGGCCTCGACGTCCCGCTCGGCCATCGCATCGAAGAAGCGCTGGATGGTCCGGATCACGGCAAACTCCTCTGTGGTCTGTGAGGCGGCGGCACCTGAAGCAACGAGGCCGGCTGCGGTAAGGAGATACGCTGACCACTTCATCGCGATGCTGTGGGGTTGCATGACCAAGACACCACCTCCTTGCTCCAGGTTTGTCGAAACGACGAGTCTACAACTCCGAGCGGAATGGGGTATCCTCGCCCGCACCATTCTGGATCAGCAACGATCTGACTTGGAGGTTGGCGCGATATGTCGAAACCACTGACGGAGTCCGTACTTCGGCGCCTGACGGCCGAGGCCTTTGTCTCCTTTCTCTCTGAATCCGAGAAGTTCGAAGCCGTGGCTCATCCAGGCTGCACGATGGCCCTATGCAACGAGCCCGTGGCTGATCTGAATGGCATCATCGTGGGGCGCGGAGCGAATGAGGATCACTTCGCGGACGCCTGCCGCAGCTGTCTCTCCCGTGACCTGCCGTTCCTGGCGATCGTGTTCCCAGAGGCGGGAGATCGCATCCAAGAGGTGGCGGCGGAGCTCGGCCTGGTGCACGCCGTCGATTTCCCGTTCATGGTTCGCGAGGCTACGCCCATCGAGCCTACCGGCAGCGAGGATGTCGTCGTTCAGCGTGCGGTCGGGGACGAAGGGGCACTCGAGAGTGCCCGGGTGCTGTGCGGCGCATTCAACATGCCCGAGGAGTCTGTTCTCCGGGCCATGCCGGCTTCGGTCATGGATAGCCCTGGCGTCGACGTGTTCGTGGCAACCATCGAGGGTCGGGCGGTCGGTAGCGTCACTCTGACCTACCACGGCGAGACAGCCGGAATCTGGGCCATGGGCACCGATCCTGAAATGCAGAAGCGAGGCATCGGTCGACGCCTTCTGTCAACGGCGATGGCCGAAGCGTGTGCTCGAGGTTCTCAGCGCTTCTTTCTGGGCGCAACGCCGGCCGGCTACCGACTCTACGAGAGTCTCGACTTCGAGACCCGGGTCACCACAACGGTGTGGGTTTCGGGAGAGACCTCCCAGGCTTGACGCGGGCTCGGGCGGGGAGGTCGAGGCTTCGGATCAGGTTTCTGTCGCCTCGTTCCTGATCTGCCAGCGAACGATGTTGTACTCCGCGCCCAGGATCAGGACAAGAGCGGAAACGTACAGCCACAGCAGCAGCACGATGATCGAAGACAGCGATCCGTAGACCGCCTTGAGGTTTGCGACCTTGTCCAGGTAGAGGACGAACCCGGCCTGCCCGAGCTCGAACAGGAGCGTCGCTACGAAGGCCCCGGGCAAGACCTGGTCCCATACGACCTGCTTGTAGGGCGTCATTCTGTAGATCAGGCTGAAGATCAGGAAGCTCACCATGAAGCTGGTGAGCCAGCCCTGAGATCCCGCGAAGCTGGTGGTGTCCATGCCCAGCCTGGCCAGAGCCGGTGACTCCAACACCAGATCGACGACGATGGTGAGGCCGACCGCGATGAGGGTCAGAGCGGAAACGGAAACAGCCATTGCGAAGTAGCGCAGCTTGGCGAGCAGCGCCCGTTGATCTCGGTGGATTTCGAGAGCGCGGTTCACGGCGCGAGTCATTGCGCCGAATACCTTGCCGGCAGTCCAGAAGAGCCCGAGGATCGCTACCAGACTCATGGTGCCCCGGTACCGGACGACCGCCTCGAGGTTCTCCATGACCAACTCGGCGCTGCCAGGCAGGCTCTCGGTCAGGACTTCGAGAATCCGTTTCTGAAGGGACTCCGCCTCGAGGAAGTGACTGCTCAGTGACAGAACCCCGATCAGCAACGGGAAGATGGAGAAGAAGGCCCAGAAGGCGATTGCCGCAGCGAGATCGTTGGCGGAGTCCTGTCGGGCTTTCTTGAAAGTACCGCCGAGTACCGAGAGCTCGGCTTCGAGTCTTCGACCGATCTGCATCTTGGGTCCTAGTCGATTCCCACTCGGCCCGGAAACGCTCCGGAGCCGACAGCTATTGTGTCAGCTTGACAGGGTGCTAGGCTGATCGAGTTCCGACTCTTGGGGGGAATCGAGATGCCATGGATCCGTGTCTGGTACTGGGTACACATCGTGGTCTGGGTGTTCTTCGTCACAGGCTCGGCTGTGGCCGCAGAGAGTGCGTCCGCGCCTCTCCATGACATCACAATGGAGGAGATCTGGATTCCGATGCCGGATGGAGTGCGCCTGGCGGCGGATGTCTACACACCGACGGACGGCGGGCGACACCAGCGCTTCCCAGTGCTGTTGGAGTACCTGCCCTACCGCAAGGCCGAATCCCGCAGTCGCAACTACTCGCTTTATTCGTACTTCGTTCAGCGTGGCTATGTCGTTGCGCGGGTCGATATTCGAGCTGTCTCTTATACACATCTCCGAGCCCACGAGACGAACAATTCCAT
>JARFQS010000371.1 GCA_029287645.1 Thermoanaerobaculia bacterium
GCGGGGCAAGCCCGTCGCCGACTCATCGAGGGCAACGCCCGGTTCTCGACCCTCTGGGCAGAGGACTCGTCGGATGCACAGAGCCTGAAAGTGCCCAGCAACCTCGAGGAGTTGCTTCCCAGCGAGTTGGGCAAAACCCCAGAGCATCACCCCTTCGCAGCCGTGCTGTCGTGCTCGGACGCGCGTGTTCCCACCGAGCTGCTCTTCTTCGAGCCCCTCAACGAGCTCTTCGTGGTTCGGCTGGCCGGCAACGTCGTCAGCAACGAATCCGTGGGCAGTCTCGACTACGCCGTGCAGCATCTCGAAGGAAGCGTGAAATTGATGGTCGTCCTCGGGCACACCGGGTGCGGCGCTGTCAGCGCCGCGATCGACGCCTACCTCGACCCAGCCCACAGCCCGCTGATGACAGGCACCCTCGGACTCCGGTCGGTCGTGGAACACATCTTCGTAGCGGTCCGGACGGCTGCCAACGCCCTGAATCACCTCGGGGTCTCGCCGACCGGCGACCCGGGCTACCGATCGAGATTGGCGGAGGTCTCCGAAGTCGTCAACGCCGCCACCGCCGCCATGACTCTGGAGCACGTTCTCGGGGCATCAATCCCCTCGGATTGCGGCGTGGTGTTCGGCGTCTACGATCTCGCCACACGCCGGGTGCTGGCTCCCGACGGCTCGGGCCTCACCAAGCCTCCATCCTCGCTCGACGAGCTGGAGAAACTCGCGGTTCAAGCCGCCAATGGTAGCCAATGAATCACCGCGAGCTCGCGGCTCTGTTCCTGGCCCTCGCTTGGCTCCTGACGCCGTGGACATCCCGGGCTCAGGAACCGGAAGTCCCGAAGGCCACCACTGCCAGCATCTTCTTCGCCACGAACCGAGCGCAGATGGAAGTCGCAGACTCGGAGCTCGTTCGCTTCGGAGGGGAGCAGGGTAGCCCCAGTTTCGGTATCTGTGAGGCCGAGTTCAAGCCCATTCCCATCCTCGACGACGTCGCGCCCAAGGTCCCCTTCTACGTCCCGAGCGAAACCACCACGATGCGGATCGACGCCCAGGAGGACCCAGAGGTCCACTGGGAGCGACTCTCAGAGGCAGTCGACGGCACCTCCAACGGTGGCATCGTGGTCTTCGTGCACGGCTACAGCTACGACCTCGAGCGGGGCTGTCGGCGGGCGGTGGAGATCCAAAGAGCTCTCGAAGGCGAGGCCACCGTTCTCCTGCTCAGTTGGCCTTCGAACGGAGACCCCACAGATTACGCAGCTGATGTTGAGGATCTGGTGTCGAGCGTGCCGTTTCTCGTGCAAACTCTCCAGCAGCTCTCCGACCGCTTCGGCCCCGAGAATGTCCACGTGCTGTCCCACAGTTTGGGAGCCCGCGGGATGTTGTTGACGTTGGATGAGTTGGAGGCGAGGTCCGCCGCACAGCCGGTCGTCAACCGGTGGGTACTTCTCGCCCCCGATATCGACTCTCAGACCTTTCTCGAGAATCTGCCCCGACTCGAACCGATGGCCGAGAGCATCACCCTCTACGCCTCCAGCAACGACACCCCCCTCAAGGTCTCGCGACGGCTGAACGGGGCCCCGCGCCTTGGCGAGGCGGGGGAGTTCCTGACGGTTGCCCTCGGTATGGAGACGATCGATGTGTCGCCGGCCGGCCGCTACCAGATCCTGGGGCACGAGTACTTCTTCTTTCACCCCGCGGTAGCCGCCGACCTCGAGCTGCTCCTGAGCACGGGCCAGAGTGCGGCAGAAAGACCCGGGCTGCGATCGGAAACGTTGAACGATCTCACCTACTGGGAGATCAGCGAGGAGGACGGGCCGTGATTCCATCGAGTGTCAAAAGGGGCGGCATCTATCTCCTGGTCGCAGTCCTCGGCTTCGGTCTTGGTGTCCTGGCGCTCTATGTCCACACGAAGCGCAGCGGTCCTGATCTCCAGCTTTGGCACACAGAGAAGCTCACGGCCGAGTTCACAGCACAGCGCGCTGACGTGGTCTCGACCTTCGACGACTACCTGCAGTTGGAAGATGAGCTCTTTGCTCAGCTCGATCAGAAGGTCTACGCTCACACCGACACCGGACCCGAGTACGAGCTCGTTCGCTACAGCTCCGGCAGCGCCTCGGACCCGCAGCGCTGGGACCGCAATTGGAACCGGACCTTCGAGTTGACCACCTCCCAGCCCGTCGGGGGGGTGCTGCTCCTGCATGGCATGTCGGACTCGCCCTATAGCCTCCGTGCCCTCGGACATGCGCTCAATCAATACGACTATTGGGTCGTGGGGCTCCGGCTCCCAGGTCATGGAACGGCACCCTCGGGATTCAAGTACGCCAAATGGGGGGACATGGCTGCCGCGGTTCGGCTTGCGATGAGCCATCTGGGGTCCCACGTGGACCCCGAATCGGTACACATCATCGGCTACTCCAATGGCGCCCCGCTGGCCTTGAACTACACGCTCGAGGCCCTCGACGGCGAGTCTTCTCCGGCCCCGAAGAGCCTCGTCCTGATCTCGCCAGCAATCGGAGTCAGTCGGGCGGCTGCACTGGCCAAGTGGATGGGCAGAGTGGCCATTCTTCCGGGACTGGAGAAGCTGGCCTGGACCGACATCCAGCCGGAGTACGATCCCTTCAAGTACAACTCCTTCACCACGAATGCCGGAGACCAGGTGCATCGCCTGACGCAGCGCGTGGCC
>JARFQS010000449.1 GCA_029287645.1 Thermoanaerobaculia bacterium
CCTCGTTGACGGGACGATTGAGCAGTGCCTCGTCCATCTTCACCAGCTTCATCTTCTCGCGCACATAGACGAGGAAGTCCATGGCGTCCATCTCCTCCAGCCCACGGTGCGTACGAATCGCGTTCAAGGCTGCCTTGAGGACGTAGACGTTGCTCACTCCGGGGATTTCGACCGGGTACTGAAAGGCCATGAAGATCCCTTCACGAGCCCTTTCCTCGGGTGCCATTTCCAGCAGGTCCTGACCCTTGTAGAGGATCTCGCCCTCCGTCACCTCGTATTCTTCTTTCCCGGCCAGAACCTGGGCGAGGGTCGACTTACCCGATCCGTTGGGCCCCATGATGGCGTGAATCTCACCCGGGTTGACGACCAGATCGACCCCTTTCAGGATCTCCTGCTCTTCGACCTGCGCATGCAGGTTCTTGATCTCCAGCAAGCTCATCTTGATATCCCTTCTATCGTTCTCTTCGATCTATGGTTCTTCTAGCCCACACTGCCTTCCAGGCTGATCTCGAGCAGCTTTCTCGCCTCGACGGCGAACTCCATGGGTAGCTCGTTGAAGACTTCCTTGCAGAAGCCATTGACGATCATCGACACGGCATCCTCCGTCTCGATGCCACGTTGGTTGCAGTAGAAGATCTGGTCTTCACCGATCTTCGAGGTCGAGGCCTCGTGCTCCATCTGGGCGCTCGGATTCTGCACGTCGATGTAGGGGAACGTGTGGGCACCGCATTGATCGCCGATCAGCATCGAGTCACACTGCGAGAAGTTCCGGGAGTTCTCGGCGCCGCTGAGAATCTTCACCGCACCCCTATAGGTGTTCTGACCGTGTCCGGCCGAAATGCCCTTCGAGACGATGGTCGACGAGGTGTCCTTTCCGACATGCACCATCTTGGTGCCGGTGTCGGCCTGCTGGCGCCCCTTGCTGAGCGCCACCGAGTAGAACTCGCCGACCGACTCGTCTCCCTTGAGGATGCAGCTCGGGTACTTCCAGGTGATCGACGAGCCTGTCTCGACCTGGGTCCAGGAGATCTTGGCTCGTCGTCCGGCAGCCAGGCCGCGCTTGGTGACGAAGTTGAAGATACCGCCGACACCGGTCTCCGGATCTCCCGGATACCAGTTCTGCACGGTGGAGTACTTGATCTGCGCATCCTCGTCGGCGTGGAGCTCGACCACGGCCGCGTGCAGCTGGTTCTCGTCTCGCATCGGTGCCGTACAGCCTTCAAGATAGCTCACGTAGGAGCCCTCTTCGGCGATGATGAGAGTGCGCTCGAACTGGCCCGTATTCTGGGCATTGATGCGGAAGTAGGTGGATAGCTCCATCGGGCAGCGCACGCCTTTGGGCACATACACGAAGGATCCATCCGAGAAGACCGCAGAGTTGAGTGCCGCAAAGAAATTGTCGCTGTACGGCACCACCGTGCCGAGGTATTTCTTCACCAGCTCCGGGTGCTCGCGGATGGCCTCTGATATCGGACAGAAGATCACGCCGGCATCCGCCAGCTTCTCCCTGAAGGTCGTGGCTACAGAGACACTGTCGAAGACGGCATCCACCGCGATGCCTGCCAGCATCTTCTGCTCCTGCAGGGGAATGCCCAACTTCTCATAGGTGCGCAGGATCTCCGGATCCACCTCATCGAGGCTCTTCGGTCCGTCCTTCTTCGACTTCGGCGCCGAGTAATAGGAGATCGCCTGGTAGTCGACCGGTTCATACTCGATATTCGCCCAGGTCGGCTCCTCCAGGGTCTGCCAGTGCCGAAAGGCCTTCAACCGCCACTCCAACATCCACTCCGGTTCGCCCTTCAGCTCCGAAAGCCGACGGATGACATCCTCATCCAGACCCGGCGGGAAGGTCTCCGCTTCGACCTCGGTGACGAAGCCGGCTTCGTACTTCTGCTCAACATGTTGTTCCAGCAGTTCTGTTTCACTGGGTGCCATCTTGATTGATTCCTCTAGCCTGTAAGGGGAAAGGTCGCCTCTCAACCCACCGTCAAATCGGGGCCACCCTCGCGGCCTCCGAGCGTCACGAGGGGTGTCGAGGTGGTTCGTGCCATTTCCTCCAGGGTTATCTCACTCAGAGCGTCTCTCAATACGTGGTTGATGCGCTGCCAGTTGCCGCGCACTCGGCAGAACGCCTCCTGGGAACACTCGGCCATCGACTCCTCGACGCACTCCGTGACCGAGATCGGGCCCTCGAGGGCCTCGATGATCTCGGCGACCGAAATCGCCGCTGCGGAGCGAGGCAGGCTGTAGCCCCCCTTGACGCCCCGTTGTGATTCCAGCAGCCCACCGCGCGTCAAGAGCTTGAGAATCTTGCTGACGATCGGCTGTGGAAGGCCGGCCCGAGTCGCAAGCTCCGAGGCATTCAACCAGCGGTCTTCGCTGGACGTGATGTGCGTCATCAAGACGATGGCGTAGTCGGATTGTTTGGTGATTCGTAGCATGCTCGTCTTCTCAACTGCCGTTCCTCATCCTAAATCGTACCGATACGGTCCGATTCAGGATGAGATCATACCAACGGATCTTCTGTTGTCAAGACTCGGCGGTGTCGGGCTCTCGATTCAGCGCGCGTCCAGAACCTCTCTCAAGCGCTGAGCTAGGAGATCGGTGGAGAACGGCTTCTGCAGGAAGTTCTTTGCGTCAGAGACGAGCCCGCTGTTGAAGAAAGCTTCGGCGCCCTCACTGTAGCCGGACATGAAGAGGATCTTGACGTCGGGCAATTTGGCCTCGAGGCGGTGGGCGAGCTCGAATCCGCCCATGCCCGGCATGACCAGGTCGGTCAGCAATAGGTCGATTTGCCCCGCCTCGTTCTCGACGACGCTCAGGGCCTCCTCACCGTCGGCAGCCTCCAGGACCCGATAGCCCTTGCCATCCATGAACCGTCGTAGCAGACCCCTGACAGCGGCCTCGTCTTCGACCAGCAACACCGTCTCCGAGCCACTCGGGCTGGCCGGCACGACCTCTTGTTTCTGGGTCGATTCCACGGGATCGGAGACCGCCGGGAAATAAACCTCGAAACAGGCTCCCCTGCCCGGCTCGCTTTCGACACGAACATGACCGTTGGACTGCTGGACGATGCCATACACCGTGGCGAGGCCGAGGCCCGTACCTTCCGCGGGATCCTTGGTGCTGAAGAAGGGCTCGAAGATCTGGCCGCGAATGCCGGGGTCGATTCCCGTTCCTGTGTCCTCGAAGCGCAAGAACACGTAGGGGCCCGAAGCCAGGCCGTAGAGGGCCAAAGCCGACCCGGGTGTCACGGAGACGTTGGTCGTGTCGATCACCAATCGTCCGCCACGCGGCATGGCATCTCGAGCATTCAGTGCCAGATTCAAGATGACCTGCTCGATCTGCCCAGGGTCCGCCTTGATGTTGGCGAGATCAGGGTCGAAGTGCGCGACCAGTTCGATCTGTTCCCCGATCGACCGGCGCAGGAGATTCTCCATGTTCTTCACCAACTCGTTCAGGTTGATGGCTTGAGGAGACGACGTTCGGCGTCGACTGAGCACGAGGAGCTGGCGCGTGAGCGCAGCGGCACGCTCCCCGGCCGCCTTGATCTCGTCGACCTCCGCTACCAGAGGACTGCCAGGTTCGAGCTGAGAGCGCAGGAGATCGCTCCGACCGTTGATCACAGTCAACAGATTGTTGAAGTCGTGGGCGACACCGCCAGCCATTCTGCCCACCGCCTCCATGCGCTGAGAGCGCAGGAGCTGCTCTTCGAGAGCGCGCTGCTCGGTGACGTCACGCAGCATGCCCCTCAGGGCGAACAGCTCTCCCGATTCACCCTTGACCGCGGTGGTCGTCTCGAGAACCGTCACCTGACTGCCATCCTTGCGCCGCAGGCGGAGCTCGAAATCCCGCAAGAACTCCTCCTTGGCGAGCCTGTCGAGCCCGCTCTGCCGTACATCGGGATCGACGTAGAGCTCCTCGATATCCACCTGCAAGAGCTCTTCCTTGCTGTCGTAGCCGAGAAGTCGAAGCCCGGCCGGATTGATGTCCAGGAGGTGTCCTTCGGGCGTGCTGATGAACAGGGTGTCGAGGGAACCCTCGAAGATCTCTCGGTACCGCTCTTCCGAGGCACGTAGAGCCTGTTGCGCTCGTCGGTGATCGGTGATGTCGCGATGTGTACCCCAGACCCTCACCAGGTACCGGTCTTCGAGAATGCCGGTGAGATTGATCTGGTGAAAGCGGGCTCGCCCACGACGGTCGAGCTCCTCGATCTCCGCCTCCTCCAGATCGTAGTCGGACTTCACGAAGACTCGCAGGTGCTCCAGAACCTGCGGATCGTCGTGCGACAAGAGGCGCTCCAGAGTCGCACCCACCAGCTGTGAAGGTGACTCCAACCCCACCATGAACGACAGCGCGCTGTTGCACTCCGCGAAGCGACCGTGCTGGTAGAGA
>JARFQS010000486.1 GCA_029287645.1 Thermoanaerobaculia bacterium
CAGTGATATTGCCGGCTGTGTGATGAAGCACGCGCTCGATGTACTCGCGCTCGACCAGGCTACGAAGGTCACGCAAAGGCAGGATCGGTGCACTGGGATCCAGGGCTGACAGACCGTTGCCTGCCACGTCTGTGGCTCGGATCCGATAGCGCTCCGGTAGCTGCTCCACAGTAACGGGGTCGGCAGCGAAGACGACAAGTCGTTCGCAAAGGTTCGATAGCTCGCGGACATTCCCGGGCCAAGCGAGCGTCTCGAGCTGCTCGAGAACCGTCGATTCGAAGCCGAGCTCGGCCCGCCGCTGCCTCCGACTGTGAATCCTGAGGAAGTGTTTGAAGAGCAGGGCGATGTCCCCAGCCCGTTCCCGCAAAGGAGGAACCTCCAAGGGCACATGGGCCAGTCGGAAATAGAGATCCTCACGGAATCGCCCATCACCCACCGCAGCTTCGAGGTCGGCATGTGTAGCCGTGACGATCCTCACGTTCACGGTGCGCTCCCTTGTGTCTCCCAGGCGGCGGACTTTGCCGTCCTCGAGTACACGCAGGAGGCGACTCTGAAGCGCCAGTTCCATGTCACCGATCTCATCGAGGAAGAGCGTCCCACCGTCAGCCACCTCGAAAAGCCCCGGCTTGTCGCGCCTCGCGTCCGTGAAGGCCCCTCGAAGATGGCCAAAGAGCTCGTCCTCGATGAGATGAGGGGGCAGCGCGGCGCAGTTCACCTTGACGAAGGGCCGCTCGCATCTCGAGCTACCGTGGTGGAGGGCGTCGGCGATGAGCTCCTTGCCGGTCCCACTCTCGCCGCGAATCAGAACCCGGGCGTCGGTGAGCGCCACTCGAGTAATCTGCTCTCGAAGACGGCAAATCGCTTCGGAGTCTCCGAGAATCTCCCGGTCGATGCCGAGCTCGGTCTCGAGGGCCGCAACACGTTGGCGCAGGCAGTCGTGCTCGAGGGTGTTGGTGATGGACCTGAGCAGACGCTCCTTCGAGAACGGCTTCTCGATGAACTCGTGAACGCCGAGTTGAAGCGCCTCCACCGTCTCGCTGATGGAGGCTTCGCCCGAGATGATGACAGTCGGCGGTAGCCTCTCTTCTTTGACCAGCTGATGCACCAGCTCTACACCACTCATCCCTGGCAGTCGAATGTCGAGAATCAGGAGGTCAGGAAGTGAACTCTTCATCTCCTGGAGAGCGTTTTCGGCGCTGGTGACTCCTGCGGGAGCGAAACCCTCCTCGCGAAGCTGAAACAGGAGCGTGGCGCGGATCTTTGGATCGTCTTCGACAATGAGGACCGAGGTCATGAGGTGGCTTCCGTCTGTGTGTCGGAGGTCTTTGGAAGGGTCAGTCTGAAGATCGTGCCAGCGCTCGAGGTCGCAACGAGCTCGATGTCCCCCCCGTGGTCGAGGAGGACCTTCTTGCTGATGGCAAGGCCCAGACCCATGCCCTGTCCAAGGTCGCGAGTCGTCGCGTAGGGCTCGAATAGGCGTGTTGCGACCGTTGCGTCGACTCCGCCGCCGTCGTCGGCGACCTCGACCACAACGTTGCTCGTGTCCTTGGTGGTTTCGACGGTGATCGATTGCGCCCCCGCTTGGGCCGCGTTGTCGCACAGGTTGACCACGACCTGGCGGATGAGATCCCGGTCGACCTGGGCGCTGATCAGCTCGGAAGATGGGCAACGCAGGTCGACTTCAGGCCAGGCCTCCTGATAGGTGTCGATGAACTCGGTGACGAGGGCGACTAGATCGTGGTCCCTCTTCTTGGGTTCGGGAAGCCTTGCGAAACCTGCAAAGCCGGTGGTGAAGTCTGCGAGACGTCCGAGCTCCTGCCGGGCGCTGTCCAATCGGTCGCGGACACTTCGATTGGCGCCTAGCTGAATGAGCAATTCATCAAGACGGTCGAGCTCGAGCTGGAGACCGGTGAGTGGAGTCCTCATTTCGTGCGCCTGTCGGCGAGAGGCCTCCTGCCAGGCGGAGAGGTTCCGTAACGCTGCGAGCCGCTGTCGGTCGAGAGCCATCGCTGTCGATGTGCGTTCAATCATCGCGGCGATTCGGCCAGCCGTGTCGCGACCGTGAATTCCCACCTTCAGATCGGTGCGACCTTCTGCTAGCGCAGTGATTGCGGTGTCGACCCGGCTGAGCCGGGCCTGCTGTCGAGCCTGGAGAAGGACGTATCCACCAGCGACCAGAAGCACGCTCAGTCCGGTGAGTCCGAGCAGGAGAAGCTCATAGCGCCGCGTGAGCGCCTCGCGGCTTTGCTCGAGAATCTGCAGTCGGTGCAGCGTTGTCTCCAACTCGTCAAATCGCTGCCGATAGGTCGTCTCACCCGCAGGGTCCAACTGGGCGAGTTGCCGTTGATCTTCCAGGGACGCGGAAAGGGCTTGTAGGACTTCCGGCTGTGTCCCGAAGGTCAGCGAGGCTCCTGCCAACTGGCGGTGAAAGAGGTGGACCAGGGTGGTGGCTCCAACCACCATCAGCAGGAGAACCAGGATCGGCTCACGGAACTTCATGGTGTGCTTCCCTCCGGCCACGGGGTTGTCCAGGAATAGGAGGTTAAGGATCGACGGCGAATGGACGTGGCAATAAGGATGTCCAACACCTCGGCAAGAGATTCCTTCCCTTCGGTCGGATGAGAGATGCCGGACCTTCGACCCTCTTCGGCCCGCAGTACCGACTCGGAGAACCAGCGCTCCGTATCCAGCTCCTCCGAGCGGGAGAACGGCAACACATCCAGCGTGATCTCGACTCTCCCTCGGATGCCCTCGCCGTCGGGGACTGCCAAGACCGGAAGACGGAGAGACCTCCACCAGGCTGTGAGCTGCTCTTTCGACTCCAGCACGCTACTCTGTAACGGGCCCATGCCCCCGAAAGCGGTTACGTTGAAGACCTCGTCCCAGAGCTCGAATCGAATGGTGATGCGGGCCCCTCCTTCGAGCTTGGTTGCACCCGACAGAGACGTCTTCACCGTGAGGACGAGGGTTGTTGTGAGGCCCGAGGTGAGGTGTTCGGCCACTTCTTTGTCATCGAAGATCGCGGGGAGATCGGTGACCAGCAGGCGACCCTCGTGTCCGAGCTCCAGAGTCGGCCCTCCAGGGTCAGCCCGGCTCGTGGCGGCCGCGAGGAGAAGAGTGAGAACGACGGCAAGCCGGCGCAATCAGTCTCCTCCCAGGTCCTGGTAGATGAGCTCGAGCCCGAAGACCCCCCAGCTGCTGCGCCAGGTCAGGCCGCTGGAGACGCGAAAGCCGGCCAGCGGATTCTCGGGAAGGTCGAAGGAGGGCGAGGTGGTGGAGTAGAGGGCCTCGATCTCGGACTCCCAGCGCAGTTCCTGCCATTTCTCATCGGTCCGTACCCGATGGAGAAAGCGGCCGTAGCCAAAAGCGGCTCCACCTCTCCAAACATCCGCTTGGCCCTCGAGAATGCGGTCATCCTCGGTAAGAACTCCGGAGAAATCGGTACGGCCGAGAAATGCGTCGAGTCGACCCCAGATCGCGTCCTTGCGCCCCAGCGGCCAGTACTTCGAACCGGCGAGCCGTGCTCCGACCTCCAGGGACGCATGATCCGTCTTGAAGCTCGTGAAGCTCTCGAAGTCCCATCTCTCGACTTCGGCCTCGAGCGAGCGGACTTGGAGGCCTGCTTCCCAGCGCTGGCCCTCGCTGGTGAACAGTGGATCGTCGCGGGAGTCGAACATCCACGAGGCTGCCAGCTCCCAGTCGGTGCGATCGCGGAGGAAATCGAGCTGTGCAGGATCTTCCTGATAGACGGCTCGGCGGAAGCCTCCGTCCGTGTCGAGGAAGGATCCGGCAAAACGGATGGATTGGTTGCCTTTCAGGGGGACGCCGAGAGTGAGTCGAGCTCGGGCGGTTCCCTCGCCCGCCTCCCATG
>JARFQS010000565.1 GCA_029287645.1 Thermoanaerobaculia bacterium
GTCCAGCGACCTGTGGCCCGACATCGAAGACTCCGGTCAATCGAGGGGATTCCTCTCCTGGGTCCGCTTTCCATGGATCGAGGTCGCTCCCGACCCGAGCGCGTCTCGACTCCACATCATGGATGCGCGCTACTCCCGTAGGCGCACTGACGGCTTCGGGGGCACGGCAATCACCTTGCCAGCAGAGACCGACGGCGGAGAGTCCCGGAATTAAGAAAGGCGACCGACCCTCGGGTCGGCCGCCTCGTCACCATCCCTATCTGTTACTGATTGGGCATCCGCCCCGGGGTCCATGGCGCCCCGGCCGCATCCGCCCTGGCTTCCAACCCCTCCAGGTCGACGACCAACTGCCGCAACTCGACGAGCTCGGCCTCGTAGGCCTCCTTGGCCCAGTCGTAGGCGCGCCGATGCGTCGTCGTCGGCGCCTGGGTCGTGGACCACTGATCCGACGCGATGCGCTCTACGCGACCGACGATCGAGGGTGGCGTGAAGACGTTGCGGCTCGACTTCGTCCGATCGCCCGAGAAGGCGAGACGGATCTCGTCGTACCGGCTCTTCAGACCTTCGAGCTCGGCGATCAGTGCCGGATCGGCATCGGGCGTGTCCAGCAAAGCCTGCCGCAGATGATTCATCCGCTGCTCTACCTCGTCGAGGTGCTTGGCAGCGCCAAGGACGTTGCGGCGCAGCTCGCGCACATCCTCGCGGAAGGCCATAACGGCCGCCTGGTCAGCCGGTGTCAGCGTCGCCAGATTCAGCGGCACGACCTCGAAGTCGACCGGGCCGGCCAGCGCCTGCCACTCGGCACCGACCTTCATCTCGAGCGATGCAGAGTAGGTGCCCGGGAAGGCCAGTGGACCTCGCTCCGGCTCCTGCCAGGGTCCCAGCTGCGGATTGAGGTCGGTCGGCGCTGCTGCGGGCCATCGCAGATCCCAGGCGACGCGATGCAGGCCTGCCTCGCGGGCGGCCTTGACGCGACGAACCAGCGACCCTTGAGCGTCACGCACCACCAAGAAGACCGCGGGCTCGATCTCCAGGTCCTCGGCGCGCAACTCACCCATCGAGGCCAGGGGAGCGTCTGCCTCGGCTTCTCGGGCCTCCTTCTCGGCCTCGATCCGCAGCTCCTGCCGGGTCTTCAGGCCATCGCGGAGCCAGTACGTGAAGACCGCACCGAAGGGCGGATTGGGTGCCGTCCAGAAACCGAAGCCCCGATCGCCGACCCGATCCGGCTGCTCGATGTAGAGCAGTGCGTCCCTCGTCGGGAAGAGGATCGCTTCTTCGTTCGCCAATCGCTCTTCGCTCATGCCTCGCAGCGGTGTGTAGTCGTCCAGGATGTAGAAGCCCCGTCCGAACGTGGCGACGGCCAGATCCTCCCAGTCGCGCTGGATCTCCAGATCCCGCACCTGGATCGTCGGGAAGCCGCCCTTGAGGCGGTGCCAATGCGTTCCCCCGTCGAGGGTCACATAGATCCCGAACTCGGTGCCGACGAAGAGTAACTCCGCCTGCTCGTGGTCCTGGATCAGGGTGTAGACCACTTCGCGGTCCGGTAGGTCGCCGCTGATGGATCGCCATGTCCGGCCCCGATCGCCGCTGACGAGCACATACGGCTTGAAGTCGCCCTGCTTGTGGTTGTCGAAGGTGGCGTAGACGGTGTCGGCATCGAAACGCGAGGCCTCGATGTCGCTGACGTAGGTGAACTCGGGTACGCCAGGGAAGCGCTCGATCTTCGTCCAGTTGGCGCCACCGTCCTCGGTGATCTGAATCAGACCGTCATCGGTGCCGACGTAGATCAGACCCTCGACCAACGTCGACTCCGTCAGCGAGACGATGTTTCCGTAGTCCGAAGTGGAGCGGTTCTTCGACACCGCATCCATGCCCCAGACGCGGCCCATCACAGGCAGCTCGTCCCGGTTGATCTGGCGACTCAGGTCGCCGGAGATCGCGGTCCAGGTGTCTCCGCGATCATCGGAGCGGAAGACCCGCTGCGCCGCGTAGTACAGGCGCGTGTGGGAGAACGGCGAGATGATGACGGGTGAGTCCCAGTTCCATCGATGGGCGTCCTCGCCCGGTTCCTCCTGCGGCTGGATGTCGACGATCTCCTCGGAGCGTCGGTCGTAACGCACCAGACCGCCGTACTGCCACTGGGAGTAGACGATGTTGGGATCCTCGGGATCGATGACCGTCTCGTAGCCGTCGCCACCGACGGTGATGAACCAGTCCTCGTTCGAGATCCCGGACTCGCGCAGGGTCCGGCTCGGGCCACCCAGCGTGTTGTTGTCCTGGGTACCCCCGTAGACGTAGTAGAAGGGCTCGGAATTGTCGACGTTGACCCGATAGAACTGGGTGATCGAGAGGTTCTCCTTGAACAACCAGGTCGTGCCCCGATCGAAGCTCTCGTAGACCCCACCATCACACCCTACGAGCAGGTAGTCGGGGTCCTCGGGATCGATCCACAGGGCATGGTTGTCGACATGCTTGTTCTTCTCACCGACCGGGGCGAAAGTCGCTCCACCATCCTTCGACACCATCAGGAAGGTGTCGAGGGAATAGACCGTGTCGAGGTCGTGGGGGTCGGCGACCAGCTCGTTGTAGTACTGCGGGCTCGAGGACATGTAGTCGCCGCGCTTTGTCCAGCTCTCACCGCGGTCCGTCGTGCGGAAGACTCCGCCCTCGTCCCGTTGGGCCTCGACGATGGCGTAGATCATGTCCGGATCGACCGGTGACATCGCCAGGCCGATGCGACCCATGTCGACCTTCGGCAGGCCGCTCTCGAGCTCGCGCCAGGTGGCGCCACCGTCGGTGGACTTGTAGATGCCAGAGCCGGGGCCACCGTTGATCAGCGTCCATACATGACGTCGGCGCTGGTACATGCTGGCGTAGACCGTGTCGGGGTTACGGGGATCGAGCAGCACCTCATTGGCTCCGGTGTCATCGTCGACGTGCAGGACCCGCTCCCAGGTCTGCCCCCCATCGGTGGTCTTGTACACGCCTCGCTCACCCCCGGAATTCCACAGCGGCCCCTGGGCGGCCACGAAGACCACATCGGAGTCGCGGGGATCGACCTCGATGCCTCCGATGTGCTCGGATTCCTCGAGACCCATGTGGGTCCAGCTCTGTCCGCCGTCGAGGCTCTTGTAGACCGCATCGCCTAAAGAGACCGAGCGCTGAGTATTGTTCTCCCCGGTGCCGGCCCAGATGACGTTCGGATTGTTGC
>JARFQS010000620.1 GCA_029287645.1 Thermoanaerobaculia bacterium
CTTGGTGAGCGCACTCGCCAGCTCGAGGACGAGATCGGGATCGCCTGGATCCAGATTCGTGGCTGCTTGCAGAGCCTGAACGGCCCCAGGGTAGTTCTCGCGCTCGATGCGAACCAGGCCCAGGTTCTTCCAGGCCTTGACATCTTCGGGCTGGGCCCGGGTGGCCTCGAGGAAGGCCTCCTCGGCGTCCTGCCACTCGGCTCGATGGAAGAAGATGACGCCGATACTGGTTTGAGCCTTGGCCCTTAGGCTCACGCTGTTGGGGGAGGAGTCCTTGAAAGTGAGAGCGATGACCCGTTCGAAGCCGGTCATCGCCTGCGCGTCGGCTCCCTGTCTCAGGTCCAGCAGGGCGAGATTGTAGATGGCAACTGCGTTGTCGGGGGTCAGGTCCAATGCCTCCTGCAATCTCAGACGAGCCACGGCATCCCGATCGGCCTCCATGGCGACGAGCCCCTCCTGGACCTTCTGCGCGGACTGCCGTTGGCGCCTCCGATCCACCTCCTCGACGGCTCTCTGGTACAGCACCTCGAAGTCTCGGCTGTAGTGGCTTGCATCGAAGGGATACTGCGAATCAAGGGTCAGCGCCTGCGTGAGGGAATCCAGTGCCGCGAGATCTTTCTGCTGAAGATGCTGCAGCCAGCCGGCCGTGACGAAGGACTGCGCCCGGGCATCATCCGAGGTCTCGACTCGCGCGATCTCCAGGTAGATCTGGGTAGCGCCCGCTAGATCGCCATCGGCGTAGCGCTCGCTTGCAAGTCGCTGGAGGTCAGCGACTTCCGATATACCGGGTCCCTGTGCGGCGCTCATTACGGGTGCCAGGCACAGGAGGCCTGCAAGAAGTAGGGTTGGCGTCGGTGAATTGCGTTCCACGGCCCTGTCCCGTTCTTGTCGCGTCAGTCTCAGTTGCCCCTGGGTCGATTGCGGACTGACAGCTCCTGCCGACCTGTGAGGTCGAACGTCACAACCGTCTCATGGCGGGTCCGAATGTCCAGTTGGGTGGTTGCCAGAGGTGCCGAGGCGCCCTCGAGGGGGTAGAGCTCGAGGCGATGGGAGCCTGGCGTCAGCTTCCGGGCCTGCACCGGACTACTACCCACGAGCTCGCCGTCGACCGCGACGAGTCCCTGAGGCGAACCGAGGCTGGCTTGCACGGTCAGGTGACCGGGCCTCTGAATCGGGCTTCTCAGCGTGCGGTGCTCGCCCGAGTCCAGAGTCAGGCGGACCGTTTGCCGGGAGGAGTAGTCGGAGGTCGAGAGGGAGAAGACTGCCCTGTGGTCCCCCGGCTGGAGCTCGAGAGAGTGGCTCTTCGAGAGGCTCAAGGCCCGTCCGTTGTCGATCGTCACGGTCGTGTCGGGATGCCAGCTGGCGGCTACCGTCACGGTCGCCTTCGCGACGACCGGCTCGACAGGCTCTGGCTCGGGCTCCTCCTGGATCTCGGCTGCCGTGGCGGCAACCTGCGACAAAGTCGCTTCGGGACCTTCGCCGAGACCCGGGGCCTCTTGCGAAACCGGCTCGCGTCTGCTCGAAGTCTGCTCGGGTGATTCGGTGGGGGGGAGCTGGGTACCGGTGCCCGGATCCGTCGTCGGCGGCTGGGAATCGACTGCCTCGGGGCCGTCCACGGGGCCACTCAGCTCCGCGGAGATCCCTCCAGGGTCGTCCGCCTGATTCTGCTGACTCTGCACGGACCAGGGTGCGAGGCCGTGGTCTCCCAGCCAGGCGTAGACCAGGGCGACCAACAGGAGAGTTGCCGCAGCGATCAGGGTTCGTTGGAGTCCGATTCTCTGGTTCGGGATGGCGATTTCAGTGGGAGTCCATTCGTGCTGAATGACGGGGTCGAAGGACTCTCCCTCCGCGGGACTCTGTCGCGACGCGCCCGGTGAGTCCGCATTCTGCGAGGATTCAGCTGGCCCCGGGCGGGCCGAAGACTTTCGCAGGGCGGTTGTCAGGTCCCTGGGCCGCGGGTCGCTCTTCAGTGTCTCGCGGACTGCCTCCAGGGCCTCGATGATCTCGCCACAGCCGGGATAGCGCCGCTCGGGCTCCTTCTCGAGGCACCGGAAGATCAGCTGGCGGAGACCTTCCGGACAGACCGAGGACGGCAGCGTTATGGGCCTGGGATCGTCGTTCAGGATCTCGTAGAGAATCGCCGAGATGGTCTCCTGTCCGAAGGGACGCTCACCCGTGACCAGCTCGTAGGCGAGAACGCCGAAGGAGAAGATGTCGGTTCTACCGTCGACCTTCTCGCCCCGAATCTGCTCGGGCGCCAGGTAGGCGGCCGTTCCCATGGTGGTGCCGGCGGCCGTCAGTCGAATGTCCGAGTGCTGCAAGGTGGCAACACCGAAGTCCATGATCTTCGCGGTGCCATCCTCCAGAATCCGGATGTTGGCAGGCTTGATGTCCCGATGGACTACACCCTTCGAATGGGCGTACTCGAGTCCTCGAGCAATGTGGATCAGGTACAGGAGACGTTCGGGGTGGGGTACGAAGGCACGGTGGCTGATCTTTTTGTCGAGATCCTCGCCTGACAAGAACTCCTGAACCAGGAACGGCGTTCCGGCTTCGATTCCGAAGTCGAAGATGCGGACGATGTTCGGGTGGTCGAGTTGGCCGGCGATCTGGGCTTCGCGGGTGTATCGTTTCTTGAGATCGGCGTCGGGGGAGGTGCAGGTCTTGACCGCCACGAATCGCTGAATGAGCGGATCGAAGCCTTTATAGACGACTCCGAAACCACCCTCGCCGATCTGCTCCAGGATCTCGTACTTGCCGAGTCGGGGCGCTTCGTCCGCCTTGGCGGTCGTCTGTGATCGATCCGGTTGCGGTTGACCCTGCAAATTCCACCTCCCGGCACGTCTCTCGCGAGTCGGCCGGAACCGACTCCGGCGACTGATTCGAGGACGAGCCGGCGCCTGGGTTCCGCCGCTGCGGAACCCAGGTTCCATGGTAGAGGTGGGTGACGCTAAGTCCTATGGAGTGGGTCACTTCCGGCGCTTGTCAGTGGCGCCAGCTGGTCAGGTCGGCGCCCTCCGGAGCCGACTCCTCGATGCGTTTCAGGATCTTGGGCAGGTAGAAAGAGTTGTATCTCAGGCGCGAGATGGCATTGGGATTCTCGTGGTCGCCATTCCAACAGTGTTCAGCTCTGTCACCGTAGTCGATCTCGCCTGCGTAGTAGGGTTCGGTGGTGGATTCCAGGAAGTCTTCCATCAAGTAGACGGCGTTGTTGAGGTAGTAGTTGTCCATGTCGCCGCAGTAGATGTGGATCTTGCCTTCGAGCTGGGGCCCGAGGGTCGTCCAGTTCTCCTCCAGGACCAGGCGGAGGTCGTATTTCTTCCAGTGTTCGGCGACCTCGTGGTCGATCTCGCCGGTGAGCTTGTTCCAGATGGGGGCTGGGTAGCCGTCTGCACCTACTGGCGAGTACACCGCCTGCCAGATGTCGTACTGATCTCCCGACCGGGAGTGGTTGCCCAGGGCGAGCTCCATGAGGTTCCAGTCCTCCAGGGTGGCGTCGATCTCTCCCAACCAATTGCGATGTCCCGGACGAGCAATCCGGTTGAAGTCGCCCTGGATGTAGTAGGCGTTCTCGTCCTCATAGATGTTGACCTGCGTGAAGGACCGAAAGTCGATCGGATCGGGACAGGCCGCGAAGCAGCCGTTGTACTCCTCGGGATAGAACACCTGGGCCGCGAGGGCTTCCCATCCTCCCGTGGATCCACCGTAGAGGAAGCGAGCCCAGGGCTCACCCAGGCCGCGGAACGTCGCCTCGATGTAGGGAATCAGCTCATAGGTGATGGCGTCGCCGTAGGGGCCGAGGTTCGCCGAATTCACGGCATAGGAATCGTCGTAGTAGGGATTCGCATGTTGAATCTCGATCACCAGGAATCTGGGGAAGTCTTCTCCCTTCCAGGCCTGGTAGAAATCGTACGCTTCCTGCTGAACGATCCTGTTGTAGCAGTCCAGTTGGAACCGGGTGCTGTACTCGCACTCCAGGTCGGGATCGGGAGGTGTGGTCCGAAAACCGCCGAAGTCATCAGGAAAGTGACCATGGAAGATCATCAGGGGATAACGTGCGTCGGGATGCTCGTCGAAACCCTCTGGCAGAAGGACATGGGCACCGAGGTACATCGGCCTGCCCCAGAACTCCGTCAGTAGCTCGCTCTGGATCATCACGTGCTTCACATAGTCCGTGTCGTTCGGTGGCTCTATGGGCGGGATGACCTGATCCAGCACCAGGT
>JARFQS010000635.1 GCA_029287645.1 Thermoanaerobaculia bacterium
GTGCAGGACCACCCCCGCTTCCAGGCCCTGCTGGAGAAGTACGGGCAGGTTGGCTAGATTCGGGCTGGGAGCCCTGTTCTGCGGTCCACTCTCGGTCCCCTAAACCGCAACCAACCACCACTCTCAGCATCGACCACAACAATCCCACCTGCCTGCGGAGCCCCGTCGTTTCGTTGTCAGCTGTTGTGGAGTGTTGTCAGTTGTGGGAAGTCAGTGGTCTTGAAAACCGGCGTCCGTTCACGCGGACCGTGGGTGGGCTCCCTCTGGTCGCCTTCACTGCGCCCCCACGCCTGCCCCTTGCGGGTTCGATTCCCACCCCCTCCGCCATTCGCCCACCCCGCTCGCTCTTTGCCGAAGGGTCGGGCCAGATCTGGAACGAAGACTCTTGCCAAGATCAACAGACGCTAGTTGCGGATTTTCGTAACGACGGCCGTGAGGCTAGAATCAATCCGCTCCCGAAGCCCTCCGAATGATCGCCGGCCACTGGGCCGGAGAGGAAAGACAATGAAGAGACTGTTCGATGTCCGCATCATCCTGGCGCTATGCATGGCCCTCTCCCTGGGCGCTCAGTCCGCTGCCGCCGCCGAAGAGGAACTCGCTGAGGCACCGCGATCACCGGCGCGCAGCCGAGGCGAGGGACCCTACTCGCAACTCATCCTGCGTGGCGTGACTCTCATCGATGGCACGGGGTCACCTGCTCGCGGGCCGATGGACATTGTCATCGAGGGCAATCGGATCACCGGTATCCACAGCGTCGGCGCGCCGGGCACGCCTATCAACGAATCGGTGCGCCCCAAGGCGGCGGAAGGTGCAACTGAGCTCGACCTCTCGGGGCACTATGTGCTACCAGGGTTCGTCGACCTCCATGGTCACCTGGGTGGTTCGATCCGGGAGACGCCGGCCGAGTACGTGCTCAAACTCTGGATGGGCCACGGCATTACGACCATCTCCGATCCTGGCAGCGGCAACGGCGTCGAATGGACACTCGATCACAAACGTCGCAGCGAGGCCAACGAGATCACAGCGCCTCGAATCGAGGTCTACTCGCGCTTCGGGCAGGATAACGAGGGTCCTATTACCAGCGCTGAGGAAGCTCGCGAGTGGGTGAGGATGACGGCCGATCGAGGGGCCGATGGAATCAAGTTCTTCGGCGCCCGTCCCGACATCATGGGGGCGGCGATCGACGAAGCCGGCAAGGTCGGACTGCTGACAACCTGTCACCACGCCCAGACCAACGTCGTCTGGCAGAACGCCCTCGATTCTGCCCGCATGGGGCTGACCTCCATGCAGCATTGGTATGGCCTCCCAGAGGCGATGTTCGAAGGACAGCTGGTCCAGAGCTACCCCGTGGACTACGACTACAACAACGAGCAGGATCGCTTCTCGGAAGCCGGTCGTTTATGGAAGCAGGCCGCCAAACCCTTCGGCGACAAGTGGAACGAAGTGATGAACGAAATGGTATCGCTCGACTTCACCATCGTACCGACCTTTCATGCCTACGAGGCCACTCGCGACCTGTCTCGAATGATGCGAGCCGAGTGGCATGAGAAGCACACTCTGCCAGCTCTGTGGCGTTTCTACTTGCCGGATCGACTGGCGCACGCTTCGTATTGGTTCTACTGGGGCACCGAGGAGGAGGTCGCCTGGAAGGAGAACTACAAACTCTGGATGACCTTCATCAATGAGTACAAGAACCGCCGAGGGCGCGTGGCGGTGGGTTCGGACTCGGGCTACTCCTTCAACCTCTACGGTTTTTCGTTTGTGCGTGAGATGGAGCTGCTACGCGAGGCCGGCTTTCATCCGCTCGAGGTGGTGCGGTCGGCGACGCTGTCAGGTGCCGAGGCTCTCGGCATGGCCGAAGACATCGGTACCGTCGAGCCCGGAAAGCTGGCGGACCTGGTGGTGGTGGCAGAGAACCCACTCCAGAATCTCAAAGTCCTGTACGGGATCGGCGCCCTCAAGCTCACCGCCGACAACGAGATCGTACGGGTCGGTGGCATTCGCTACACCATCAAAGACGGCATTGTGTTCGACGCGCCGCAGCTGCTGCAGGACGTCCGAGACATGGTGCAGAAGGCTAAAGACGAGGAGGGCTACGAGATCACGATCCCGGGTTTGGACTACTAGGCCAGTGGCACTCGGAGACCCTCGAGGAAGCGGATGAAGGGCTCCCGATCCTCCAGACCGCAGGGGCCGAAATCTCAGACTTGAAGCTAGCCCCGCCAGTTCGCGGCCCCGACTCCGTGCAGTGCTTCGATGTTTTTGGTCCACTCTCGGTCCCCTAGATCGCAACTGACCGCGACTATCGGCATCGACCACAACAAGTTCCCTTGCCAGCGAAGCCCCGTCGCTTCGTTTTCAGGTGTTATGGAATGTTGTCGGCTGTAGGAGGTCGCTGGTCTTGAAGACCGGCGATCGTTCACGCGGACCGTGGGTTGGCTCCCGATGGTCGCCCACACTGCACCCCCTATCCTTCCCCTCCGTGGCCGAATCCCACCCCCTCCGCCAAGCCCTGAACTGGTTCTGTAGGGGCGGGGCTTGCCCCCGCCCTCGGGCGGCCACAAGGGGCGCACCTACACTAGGAGGCCACCAATGCTCGTGGTCCACGGGCGGTCCATTTCCGGGGACCGCGGAAGGACCCTCGGAACCATTAGTGAGCCCTTCCGATATGTGTCCGTGGCCCCTCGGGATCACTCGTCAACCACTACCCGTTATGCACGGATTCCCACCGTAATGGGTGGTTCTGACTCTGGGGACAGATCAAGGCGAGGCCCGATTCGGAGGTGAAGAGCGGAAGGTCAGCCGCTTCAAGACGATCGGGCAGCGGATCATGTAGCGCCCGAGGCGAACGCGAGAGTAGGACATCGGTTTTGCGCGGCATGCTGGGGAATCAAACACGCACCCCTCTTCGCCCTCCACGTCAGAGCGCTAGGATTCGCCCCAATCTGGCTAATCGCTCAGCTTGGGCGTCTCCAGGCACCCGAAAACGTAGCGCGGAGGGGGGAGCTATGAGAAGCAATTGCCTATCCGTTCCTATCGTGACTTCAAATGCACTTCACGGGCGAATACGGTCCCGAGAAACTCTGTTCCCGTCGACTGCATGAGCTCGAGTCGTTCCTGAAACTCTGGCATATCTACAGTTTCGGCGTCGATTGCTGCCCAGTCCTTCCAGAAGGTGTCGTATGACGCCATGTTCGGGAAAATCTCGATGACCATGATGTTCCAGTCATCTGGGCTGGATGACCATTTTGTCAGCACCTTATAGTCGACAAGGACTTTCTTCTTCACCGCCAGCTTCAGCTGATGCTCCCAAACCGTCGCGATGTTCTTCAATTGCAGCTCGGTTTTTCCCGGCGGCGTCCGGAAGGTCATAATCTGCCATACGGGTCCTTCCTCGTAGGTTTCCAAGGCTACACGTGCCGTTTGTCCGTGCGCTGATTCCGGCACCATCGATAGGCCAACGATGACTGCGAGAACGACCGCGATCCTCTCAATTCCGTATCTCATGGGGCAGCACCTCCTATTCATTTGTAGACGCTACGTGCTGCATCGACGATTGTTTCCAATGACCGAGTTCAGAAGAGTAGGAAATTGGTTTTCAGACAGCGAGAGTTCTGAGACTGAAGAGTGCTGCTGAAGGGCCTCTGAGGACTTATCTCGAGCCTCTAGACCTGGAATTGCCCAGTTCTCGAGGTCTCGAAGGCGGTCAATTGAGCGATGAGCGGACTCCGCCATGGTCCAGTTGGGGGCAGCCTCACCCCGTCGCGTCATGGTCAGCTGTTGTGGAGTGTCGTCAGTTGTAGGAGGTCAGTAGTCTTGAGAGCCGACGTCCGTTCACGCGGACCGTGGGTGGGCTCCCTTTGGTCGCCTTCACTGCGCCCCCACGCCTGCCCCTCTACGAGGCGAGGGCTTGCCCGAGCCTGCCAATAAGCAACTTTCGTTTCGAGTCGTGAAACGACTCGAATCCCACCCCCTCCGGCATTTTCTTCCTATTGAGTAGCTGGGACTAGATGCCCGCGGTCCGGGGAACCCTGGCGAGACCTATCCCTCTCAAGCAGCTACAATACGGTTCAATTCCAACGAAACTGGAGGTGGACCTCGTGATCAATCGCACCTTTCTAGCCCTCGCGATCCTTCTCGCCGTCGTCCCAGCGGTTGCCCAGGACGTCAGTCCCGGCCAAGGAGATGGTCAGGGGCACTTCCCCAAGCAGGACCACTACTCGCCATATGCTGGGCGGAACTTCCCCACGCGCGTTTTGTGGGGGGATACCCACCTGCACACGGGCATGTCGCTCGATGCCGGCTCGTTCGGCGCAAGACTGACGCCGACGGACGCCTATCGCTTCGCTCGGGGTGAGGAAGTCACCTCCTCGACCGGCCTACAGGCCAAGCTCTCGCGCCCGCTCGACTTCCTGGTGGTCGCCGACCACTCCGACAACATGGGCTTCTTCCCCGCTCTGCTCGCGGGCGACCCAGACATGCTCGCCGACCCGACGGGGCGTGACTGGTACGAGCGGATCCAGAAGGGTGGCCAGGACGGTGTCAGTGTAGCCGTCGAGGTCATCACCTCGCTGACCGGTAACTCCTTCCCTGAGGCGCTCTATCTCGCACCCGGTACCGACGGTTATCGCGACGCCTGGGAGGAGACTATCGATGCCGCCGAGGAGTTCAACGACCCCGGCGAATTCACCGCCTTCATCGGCTACGAGTGGACCTCGACCGACAAGGGCCTCAACCTGCATCGCGTCGTCATATACCGCGACGGCGGAGCCAAGGCGATCCAGATGGAGCCCGCTACCACCCTGACCCCGTGGGGCGAGCCGCACGCCCGCTACCTCTGGGACTGGATGCAGCGCTACGAGGATAGGACCGGCGGGCGCGTCCTAGCCATCGCCCACAACGGCAACATGTCGAATGGCTGGATGTTTCCCACTGAAGGCCTCGCCCACGGCGCTGGCACCGTCGACCTGGAGTACGTCAAGACACGGGCCCGCTGGGAGCCGCTGTACGAGGCCACCCAGATCAAGGGCGACGGCGAGACCCACCCCTTCCTGTCTCCGGACGACGAGTTCGCCGACTACGAGACCTGGGACCAGGGCAACCTTGACCTGACCGAGTTCAAGAGCGACGACATGCTGGAGCGCGAGTACGCGCGCTCCGGTCTGCAACTCGGCATGCAGCTCGAGCAGAAGTTCGGCACCAACCCATACAAGTTCGGCATGATCGGCTCCACCGACAGCCACACCGGTCTCGCCACCGCCCAAGAGGACAACTTCTTCGGCAAGCACTCGGGCGTCGAGCCCGAACCTAACCGATGGAAGCACGTCGTCGGGGATTTCGAAGGTCTAACTGTTCTTGGTTGGGAAATGGCCGCATCCGGGCTTGCTGCTGTTTGGGCCGAAGAAAATACACGTGAGGCTGTCTTTGATGCGATGGAGCGCAAGGAAGTTTACGGCACGACTGGAAGCCGCATTTCCGTGCGTTTCTTC
>JARFQS010000010.1 GCA_029287645.1 Thermoanaerobaculia bacterium
CCCCTTGCGGGCTCCCGGGAGGGGGCAAGCCCCTCCCCTACGAATCTGCAACAACGAGGCCCATGCGCAGCACCCAGAATGCTTCCCAACGTCACGTATCCGAGTACACCCGGGAGCCCACAAGGGGCTCCCCTACATACAAGGGACGCGATGGGTGGTTGACAAGGGAATTGCCCGTCAATATCATCTGTTTTCTCAAATAGGACCATGTCGGTCCAGTTTCAAAGACAGGAACCAGCACCATGCTCCGGATGACCAAACAGGCGGACTACGCCATCGTGCTTCTGACGCGAATGGCGGGAGAGCCGGGAAACCAATTCAACGCCTCGGAAGTGGCGGAACAGACGGGTCTGCCACAGCCGATTGTCAGCAAGATTCTGAAGCTGCTGGCTCGCCGCGAGCTCCTGACATCCCACCGCGGCGCGAAGGGTGGTTACCGGCTGGCACGCACAGCAGGCGACATCACCGTGGCCCAGATCATCGAAGCGGTCGAGGGTCCCATCGCCATCACCGAGTGTGTGGATGAGACCCCCGGAGAGTGCTCCCAGGAGCCTGTCTGCCCGGTGCGCAGCAATTGGCAACAGATCAACTTTGCAGTTCGTAGTGCGTTGGAACAGATCACTCTGAAAGAGATGACCCAGCCAGTCACGCCAGGTCTGGTGACGCTGGGAGGAGGCTCGGCCACATCGAGTGTCGAGCCCGGAATAGACCTACTGGAGAGAGACCATGCCAGAAACTGAGATGGAAATTCTCGAAGAACATGTAGCCCAGGAGTATGAAGCGGGCTTTGTCACCGATGTGGAGTCGGAGACCTTCCCGCCCGGACTGAACGAAGATGTCGTCCGTGCCATTTCGGCCAAGAAGGGCGAACCCGAGTGGATGCTGGAGTGGCGGCTGAAGGCCTATCGGCACTGGCTCACCCTGGAAGAGCCCACCTGGGCCAACGTCACATACGAACCGGTGGACTATCAAGCCATCTCCTACTACTCGGCCCCCAAGTCGAAGGACGATGCTCCCAAGAGTCTCGATGAGGTCGATCCGGAGATCGTCCGCACCTACGAGAAGCTCGGCATCCCTCTCGAGGAGCAGAAGATGCTCGCCGGTGTCGCCGTCGACGCGGTCTTCGACAGCGTCTCGGTCGCGACCACCTTCAAGGATCGGCTGGCCGAGGCAGGAGTGATCTTCTGTTCGATGTCGGAAGCGGTCCGTGAGCATCCGGACCTGGTGAAGAAATACCTGGGCTCGGTTGTGCCTCAGAAGGACAATTTTTTTGCAGCTCTCAATTCGGCGGTCTTCTCCGATGGGTCGTTTGTCTTTATCCCGGAAGGCGTGCGCTGTCCCATGGAGCTGTCGACCTACTTCCGCATCAACGCCATGAACACCGGTCAGTTCGAGCGCACCCTGATCGTGGCGGAGAAGGGCTCGCACGTGAGCTATCTGGAAGGATGCACCGCCCCCATGCGGGATGAGAATCAGCTACATGCCGCCGTGGTCGAGCTCTACGCCCACGAGGATTCGGAGATCAAGTACTCGACGGTGCAAAACTGGTACCCCGGCGACATGGAGACCGGCAAGGGCGGGATCTTCAACTTTGTCACCAAGCGAGGTCTGGCGGCAGGCCGACGTGCCAAGCTCTCATGGACCCAGGTCGAGACCGGCTCCGCCATCACCTGGAAGTACCCCAGCTGCATTCTCAAGGGCGATGAGTCGGTCGGTGAGTTCTACTCGGTGGCTCTGAGCAAAGGCCGTCAGCAGGCCGATACCGGCACCAAGATGGTGCACGTCGGCAAGAACACCTCCTCGACCATCGTTTCCAAGGGGATCTCTGCTGGTCACGGTCAGAATACCTACCGGGGAGCGGTGAAGATCCTCAAGGGTGCGGAGAACGCGCGCAACTTCTCGCAGTGCGACTCGATGCTGATCGGTGATCAGTGTGGTGCCCACACCGTCCCCTACATCGATGTGCAGAATCCATCGGCGCAGATGGAGCACGAGGCGTCGACTTCGAAGATCGGTGAAGACCAGATCTTCTACTGCAATCAGCGAGTTATAGAAACCGAAGATGCCGTGTCGATGATCGTCAACGGCTTCTGCAAAGAGGTTTTCAACGAGCTGCCGATTGAGTTCGCGGTCGAAGCCCGCAAGCTGCTCGAAGTCAGCCTGGAAGGCAGTGTCGGTTGATGGATCACGGTCATGTAGGGGAGGCCCTTGCGGCCTCCTGGGAGGGGTCAAGCCCCTCGCCTACAAATGCGCGAGAAACGGTCATCGATCACGGACCATCAGGCCTCGTCGGGGCGGCCCTTGCGGCTGGGCCTGTGGGGGAGGCCCTGGCGGCCTCCCGGGAGGGGACAAGCCCCTCCCCTACGAAGGCGCGAGTAACGGCAGTAGATCACGCACCATAAGGTCATGTATGGGCGCGGCACGACCCCGCCCGTTGCGAAGTGAATAGGCAAGAGATCAACAAAGAAGGAATAGAGATATGAGTTTTCTGGAAATCATCAATCTGCATGCTGGAGCCGAGGGACAGGAGATCCTCAAAGGGGTCAATCTGACAGTCAACCCGGGCGAAGTTCACGCCATCATGGGCCCGAACGGATCCGGAAAGACCACCCTGGCGCAGGTCTTGGCCGGCCGCGAAGAGTACGACGTTACCGAGGGTCAGATTCTCTACAAGGGTGAGGACCTCATCGAACAGGCTCCCGAAG
>JARFQS010000021.1 GCA_029287645.1 Thermoanaerobaculia bacterium
GTACTGCATCGCCTCCAGGAGCTCGGCCTGCTCGTCTTCGGGAACCGGGTCCGAGATCTCGTCCACCCATGCGAAGTACTTCTGCCGGTCGTTGTGGAAACCTTCCTGGAGACGAGCCACGACCGAAGGCTCCGGTGCCCCGGTCGAAGGTTCGTTCAGTGCGGTCCGATACCCATTCAAGAACGCATCGAGAACCTCGTCAGCGCTGTCCTGCCAACCGTGTGCCGCGAGGGCCAATCGCAGCGAGACACCGAACCGCACGAGATCCACGACTGCCGGACCGCTGGAGGAGTCGTCGAAGTCCGTCAGTCCCCGGCCCAGGTCCGTGACGGCATACTGCTCCACATGGGCATCGCCATGCAGGTTGAAGGGGGGATACTGGGACAGGCTGCCCGCGAACAGGCGGCACACCTCCTGGGTGAACTCGATGTTGACGAAACGGAGATAGCCGTGCGGACTCTCGATGATCCGGTCCAGCAGCTCGGGGTTCCTGGAAAAATCCCTCGAAGCCGGATCGACGAACAAGGGGTTCGACACCTCCAGAGGTGCTTCGTCGGTGGGCGGCGAGCAGGTAAGAAACGTCAGACCGATCAGGCAGGGCACAATCCACGGTCGCGCCAGAACGTGCGAGATGAACTTCATCGAATGCCTGGACACCCCTGCCTCCCTGGATTATCTGGTCTCAGTGTTGCTCTTCCCTTGCCGCCTGGCACCACCTGGCCCATAATTCCCGCGGCATCGCCGTCCTGCCGGAGAGTGCGGCGATTCTATAGGGTGCAGAGCATCGCACACGAGTCCTCTGTTCCTGGCCGAGACTTCCTCTCGCTGACTCTCGAACCGATCGGAAGGGTATGACCGCGAATCCACAGAACAACCCTGCGCTGTCGGTGGTGATGGTCTCCCCCGACTCCTTCGGGACCCTGAGAACGACTCTCACTGCGCTGCGCCGTCAGACCGCCTGTGCCCAGATAGAGGTCCTGATCGTCGGTCCGCCCGCGGTTGGATCGGATCTCGAAGCAGCGGACTTCTCCGATTTCGACTCTTGGCAGTACATCGAGTGCGACGCGACTCACTCCTCCTCCGAGATGAGGGTGGCTGGAATCAGGGCGGCGTCGGCACCGGTCATCGCGCTGACTGAGGATCACTGCTTCCCGGCGCGCGGCTGGGCGGAAGCGCTCATCGCCCGCCATGCCGAACCGTGGGCCGGCGTGGGTGCGCTCTTCAAGAATGCCAACCCGGGAAGCGCTGTCTCCTGGGCCAACTTTCTGATCGAGTACGGCGACTGGATCGATCCCGGGAAGGGTGGCGAGATTCATCACATCGGGGGTCACAACAGCAGCTACAAGAAGGATCTCCTACTCGCCTATGGCGACCGGCTACCCGAGATCCTGCAGGCGGAAAGCGCCATGCAGTGGGACCTGGCGACCCGAGGCGGACGTTTCTATCTCGAACCGCATGCCCGAATGGTTCACCTCAACTTCGCTCGATTCGGGCCCTCGATCCAGCTGCGCTACTGCGGGGGACGTCTCTTCGCAGCCAATCGCGCTCGGGACTGGGGTGTCGCCAAGCGCCTTCTGTTCACCCTGGCCTCCCCGTTGATTCCCCTGATTCGGACTTGGCGCTCCACCCGGACATTGGTGAGCTCCGGGCGATCGGATCTTCTTCTCCGTGTCCTGCCGATCTCGATGATCCTGCTGGCTTTCGACGGTCTGGGCGAGATGGTCGGATACGCGAGTGGAGAGGGCAGTTCCATGCAATGGCTCACCAGCATCGAGTTCCACCGCCAGCGCTTCCTGAAGGAACCCAAGCAGGACACTGCGGCCGCTCTGGCGACAGCAGGCGAAACAACGATCGACTGAGCCACGGTAGGGACTCGTCGACTCGGTACCTCACTGAACCGTTGCACTCCCGCAGCGAGCTAGGGCAGGGTTTTGTATTTCGTCGGCGGTTTCCATCCGCCGACCAGGAAGAGGTTCAGGTCCACTTCGAAGACCGGGGGAGAGTCCCGGGCTTCCCCTTCCTGAACAGCTTGGCGGATCCTCTGTAGGCCCTCGGCCCAGGCCTCCTCCGACAGGATCGCCAACTGAGAGCTGGCCTTGCGCTGAAGGAAGTAGTCCTCGAGAATCTCTCTACCTTTGTACTGCTTTCGAATTCGCTCTACAGCCACGACTTCGCTCGGCTCCAGATCCGCAGCGATCATCCAACCCACCAGCTGCTCTGCTGAAGGGTAGCGCTGGAGATCGAGCTCCCGGGCCTCCGGGAAGTAGTCGTACAGATACCACCGATCTCGATCCTGATGTGGATCCAAGCCGACGACAGCCAGAGAACCTCTCGGCCGGAGTAGGCGAGCCGCGTTGGACACGAATGCTGCAGGGGCCGCCAGGTGGTGAACGGCGTTGACACAACTGACGAAGTCCACCGATTCGGCGCGCAAAGGGAGCTCTTCCGCCGATCCACAGACCAGACTCGTCCTGCCCTCGCCTCCAGGAACCTGCAGCAACATCGGCAGAGAGCGATCGAGCCCTACGGAGCAACTGGCCCAGGGCGCCAACTCCGACAGCCATCTTCCTGTGCCACAGCCGATGTCCACCAGCGACTCGGCTGCACAGTGCTTGAACTGCTCCAGGAGGGCTGTCGCGATCCCATCCAACCGATTCTGCGCGTAGCGCTCATCGTAGCCTTCTGCAACTCGATCATAATCGACGAATTGTCGGCTCATGGGATCCTCCACCTACAACGGCGGGCGACATTGCCGGGGTACTACGACGCAGTGCTACTTCAGCTCGAATAGAACAGCGTCTTCGCCTCGGCTGGCGATCTGAGCCCGCAGGGCCTCCACCACCAGCTGGCGACGCACCAGAAGCTCGTTCTGATACAGGCGCAGATACGGCCGCATGGCCTCCTGGATCTGGGAATCCGACAGGGATTGGAGACGGTTCCAAACCTGCCGATCACTGCCGGTGATCTTCTCGGGGTACTTGAGCACGGTCTGGCCCGCAAAGCTGCGGGTGTGGTCGATGAACCAGATCTTGCCGTCTCCGTCGATCAAGATGTTGCCGGGGTTTCGATCCGTGTTGGCGATCAGGTTGTCGAAGACCCCCATCACCTGCACCTGTTGCTCGAATGCGATCGGGTCCTCGGGCTCGGCCCCCTTCTCCCTGCGAGACGCGTCCGTCGTTGCGTTCTCGACCCAGATCTGAATGGATCCACCCTTTCTCCGCACAGCCGGCGGCACACTGTCGAGGCCGAGTAGACGACTCAGCTGATAGGCCGCGACCTCGGAATGGCAGGAGTCGACGAATCCTCCACCGGGGCTGTCCTTCACCTCGTACCCGGTTCGGAGGATGGCGTGAGCCTGGACTCCGTCCTTCTCCAACAGGACCTTGCGCTTTCGCTTGTTGGTTCCCGCGTCGAGCTTCTCCTTCCAAACGATGTCGGCAGTCTTCAAGAAGTCCTCGACCTCTTCGAACGTGCTGAACGGCAACGCCTGGCCGTCGGGATCATAGAAAACCGCTGCCGCCTGCAGGCCGGACGACGGACCTGCGAGCAGCAGCACCAAAAACCACAACCTCACACCGGCTCTCAGGCCGGATTCGCGATCTGTCCTCTGCATGGAATCTCCTTCGCTTGGGCAATCCTAACACCCGACTTTGTAGGCTCAGGGGCTTATGAGCTTGAGGGCGTAGGGGCGTAAGGGCGTAAGGGCGTAAGGGCGTAGGGGCGTAAGGGTCTAAGAGCGTGGGAGTTGCGATCTCACTG
>JARFQS010000023.1 GCA_029287645.1 Thermoanaerobaculia bacterium
CCTCGGAGAGGTTCATCTCGAGAAAGATCGGACTGGCCCGCCGGCGCTCGAGGAAGCGCTCCAATCTGGGTAGCTCGAGACAGTGGATCTCAGTCATACACCTGTCCTCACAACCGGAACCTCGAAACCATAGCAGAAGCCCGGAAGCCCGAGAATCGAGAACTCCACAGAGCCCAGAAGTGACCTGGATGCGGCCGATCGGCTCCTCTACGGGTCGATACCCGGGTCTCGGTCGTGTGGCAAGATGGAGGAGACCCCGGGCAGACAGGACGGGAAGAGCTCTCGATGCCGCGACCCCAGCTCAAGAAACGACTCGGACAGCATCATCTCCGGCAGGGCTCCCTGTGCCAGCCATTGATTGAGTTTCTCGAACCCGCCGGGTCGAAGGTGGTGGAGATCGGCCCCGGCGGTGGGGTCCTGACCGCCGAGCTGCTGGCAGCAGGAGGCAAGGTGCTGGCCTGGGAAGTCGACTCCGAATGGGCTTTCGCCCTTCGGCAACAGCCGCCGACCCACGACGCGGCGGTGGCGGTCGGCGACGCCATGGGCATCGCCTGGGAGCGCTTACCGATCGGCACCCTTGTGGCGGGGAATCTGCCATACCAGGTCAGTACTGCGCTGGTCGGGCGCCTCCTTCCCTGGTGGCGGACCGTTCCCAGAGCCTGTTTCCTCGTGCAATGGGAGGTGGCAGAGCGTCTTCGCGCGACCCCTGGTGATTCAGCCTTCGGCGCCCTGAGTGTCTTGACGGCGGCGAGAGCAGAGGTCACGGTCCTGTCGCGGGTTGCCCGTGGGAGCTTCCATCCTCCTCCCAAGGTCGACGGGGCGTTCGTCGGCCTGGCCCTGAAGGCACCACCTCTGCCCGAGTCCGAGATGGGGGCCTTCACCGACACGGTTCGCTCGGCGTTCGCTCAGCGACGCAAGATGCTCCGCAACAGTCTGGGTGCGAAATGGGGACGTGCTGCTGCGGGGAATGCCATCGAGGCCACGGGGTTGGGCGCCAAGTGTCGCGCCGAGGAGGTCTCTCTGACCCAGTTTCTGGCCTTGCATGACGCCCTCCGAAGCACCTCTGGGGAAGTCGACGTCGGTAGAGGCTAAAGAACTCTCGGTGCTAGACTTGCAACCCTCTGGAGGGAATCCGACTGACCAGATCCAAGAAGAAGGCGGAACCGGGCGGGCGACTGACGCCTGAGAAGAGGTCCGAGCTGTTCGGAATCTCATGGATGGTCGTGGCCATCCTCCTCGGCGTCAGCCTCGGCACCTACCAGCCCACGGATCCGAGCTTCTTCCATCAGACGCCGCAACAGGGTCCAGTGCAGAACCTGGCCGGCCGCGTCGGCGCGGAGGTGGCTGCCTTCGTCTTCGAGGTGTTCGGTTTCACGGCTCTGCTCCTGCCCGTCTTGTTTCTGTTGACCGGTTGGAGGAAATTCTGGAACCGAGAAGGACAGAAAGTGGTCGGTCGAGGGGTCGGGGCCGTGATTGTCATGGTGACTCTGCCGGCTCTTCTCCAGTCCCTTCTCGGAACCGTCAGCTGGCGCGGGGTAGAGATGTCCGCCGGAGGTTTGGTCGGCAGTCTGGTTGGCGACTCCCTGGAGCGTCTCCTGAATCCTGCCGGAACCCTGGTGGTGCTCGGGGGGGGAGTCCTGATCGGCTTCGCGATGCTCCTGCAGTCGACTCTGGGAGACTTTCTGATCGCCTGGCGCCAGCGTCTCCACTCCTGGTGGGATCGACTCGCTTTCGCCTGGGCCAGGTACAAGGAGCGACGTGCGAAGGAACAATCGCGCCGTCGGGTCATGGCGAAGCATCTCGAACGTGCAGCTGAGAAGAAGGGCCAGCAGGCCACAGCCCAGCAGGTGACGAAGCTCTCTTCGGGCGCCGACTCCAAGGCTGATCCGCCCCTGCGAGTCGAGGAGAAGGAGGGACAAGGAAGCTTCTCCGTCCGCAAGGTGAAGGTCGAGACACCGAAGCAGGAGAGACGCGAGGCGCCCAAGTCCAAGCAGAAACGGATCGCGTTCAAGGACGAGGTTCCTCCGATCGCAGCGGCCCTTCCTCCTCTGAATCTGCTGCAGCTCGACGCCGTCGAAACCAGCGTCGACGAGAACGAGCTCGTTCGTCTGGGAGAGCTGATTCGAGCTCGCTGTGCGGAGTTCGGTGTCGAGGGCACGGTCGTCGGAATCAGCCCCGGTCCCATCGTCACCATCTTCGAGTTTCAACCGGCACCCGGTGTCAAGGTGAGCCAGATCGTGAATCTCCAGGACGATCTCGCCCTTGCCCTGAAGGCCGAAGCGATTCGCATCGAGCGACTGGCAGGACGATCGACGCTGGGAATCGAGGTACCCAACAAGAAGAAAGCACTGATCCATCTAGGGCATCTGCTCTCACAAGGGGAGTTCCGAAAGTCCCCATCGCCCCTGACAGTGGCACTCGGCACGACGCTACACGGCGAGCCTTACTTCTCCGATCTTGCAGGGATGCCGCATCTGCTGGTGGCTGGGGCCACGGGCTCGGGAAAGAGCGTCGGCCTCCAGAGCATGATCACCTCGATCCTCTACAAGGCGACGAAGGACGAAGTGCAGTTCATCTTCATCGATCCGAAGCGGATCGAGCTCGGCGTCTACGCCAGCATTCCGCACTTGAAGACCGAAGTGGTGGTCGAGCCGAAGAAGGCCTCCTACGCCCTGCGGTGGGCGGTCAGCGAGATGGAGCGGAGGTACCGCCTTTTGGCCGAAGCCCATGTCCGCTCCCTCGACTACTACAACCGGGCCATCAAGAACCCGGAGGTACGCAAACGACTGGCCTTGTCCGAAGGGGACGTCGAGTTCCAGGACTCCGATCTCAAGCCCTTGCCGTACTACGTAATCGTCATCGACGAGCTGGCCGACCTCATGATGGTGGCGGCCAATGAGGTCGAGGCCTCGATCGCACGACTGGCGCAGATGGCCCGAGCTGTCGGAATCCACCTGATCGTGGCTACTCAGAGGCCCTCGGTGGACGTCCTGACGGGAACCATCAAGGCCAATTTTCCCTGTCGCCTCGCCTACGCAACGGTCTCGAAGATCGATTCCAGAACCATCCTGGATCAGGTCGGCGCCGAGAAGCTCCTGGGACGGGGTGATGCCCTCTTCATGCCGCCAGGGACCTCGAGGATCCTGCGCCTGCACGGCGCGTATGTCACCGAGCAGGAGACGGCGGGACTGGTCCGGTGGATGAAGAAGAGGGGCAAACCCGAGTTCGACCCCGCCGTTCTCGCTCCGCCGCCGGAAGAGGATCGATCGAGTGGAGGCTCTGGTAGCGGCGAAGATCCCCTGTTCGAAGAAGCGGCACGATTGGTGGTGTCCGAGCGACAGGGCTCGGCGAGCTTTCTCCAACGCCGTATGCGAGTCGGCTTTTCGAGAGCGGCTCGCTTGATCGACATGATGGAGCAAGACGGGCTCCTGGGTCCGCCCCAGGGAAGCAAACCTCGCGAGGTTCTGGTGAAGTCGGACTACTTCACCGAAATCGACGAGACGAAGGTAGACGAGGAGTAGGAGTTGGATCGCCTGGTCTTCTTCGGTACGCCGGACTTCGCCGTGCCGACGCTCGAGGCACTCTGCGATGCCGGTCGGGCTCCGCTCGCGGTCGTCTCGCAACCTTCGCGGCCCGCCGGTCGGGGAAGACATCTGCAGGATCCACCCGTCGTGGAGTGGGCCAGAAAGGCAGGCTTGGCGGTGGTTCAGCCGGACGATGTGCGGAACTCCGCCTTCTTGGATTGGCTGGAAGCTCTGGGACCGGAGGTGGCCGTGGTGGTGGCGTTCGGCCAGATCTTCCCCAAGGCCCTGCTGCAGATTCCGACTCACGGCTGCATCAATTTGCACGCCTCGTTGCTGCCCTCGTATCGCGGCGCGGCGCCGATCCAGGCCGCCATTGTCGCCGGCGAAGCCACCACCGGCGTGACCACCATGCAGATGGAGGAGGGGCTGGACAGTGGTCCCATCCTGCTTCAGGAGGAGATCGCGATTCGATCCCAAGAGACCGCGGGGGAGCTCTCTGAACGCTTGGCAGAGGTGGGTGCAGAGCTGATGGTGCGAACCCTGGAGAGGATCGAGTCGGGAGACGTCGAGCCGAGGCCGCAGATGCACTCCCAAGCCACCAAGGCTCCGCGCCTCAGGAAGGCGGATGGGGAGCTCGACTGGCAGCAGACCGCAGCGCGTCTCGTCGATCGGATTCGGGGAGTCACACCCTGGCCGGGGGCCTTTTCACGGTTGCGGGATCGACCGCTGAAGATCCTCTGGGGGAGCGTCATCGAGAACCAGGCCGTGGCGGAGGGCAACGAGCCCGGTACCTACCTCGGGCTGATCGAGTCTCGGATGGCGGTCAGCTGTGGTGAGGGCACCGTCCTGGGATTGGAGCGCGTGCAGCGGCCCGGCAAGAAGCCCGTCGAGGCCTTGCAGTTCGTCAACGGCGAGCCGATCGAGGTGGGAGAGCGGTTCGGGTGAGCGAATCTCGCAGGAACGTCCGCGCGTTGGCTTGCACGGTCCTCGAGAAATCGCTGTCCTCCTTGGCGCCAGTCGACCCGATTCTGGCCTCCTTCGACCACGGTCTCGAAGAGCGTGATCGCCGGTTGCTGCATCAGATGGTGTACGGGGTCCTGCGCTGGCTGCGAAGAATCGATTACATCCTTGGCGAGGCAGCGTCGCGTCGGCTGGACGAGATCGATCGGGATCTACAGTACCCCCTGAGGATCGGCGTCTACCAACTCGTCTTCCTCGATCGCGTCCCGGCGCACGCCGCAGTCAGCGAGTCCGTGAACCTCGCCCGAAAGAGGACTCATCGCGGCGGTGCAGGCTTCGTGAATGCCATCCTGCGCCGTGTGGCCGCGGCTCCGACCCTCGAGGACTGGCCTGTGAAGGTCGAGGATGCCGTGACGCGAATCGGCATCGAGACGAGCCATCCGAACTCTCTCATTGCGGGGTGGATACGGCAGTATGGCGAGCGCCAGGCCGAGCTTCTGGCAGCGGCCAACAACTGTCCGAAACCCATGCATCTGTTGAGCTTCGCGGATCGGGGCGGGCGCGATTCCCTGTCCGCCGATCTCGAGAAAGAGGGCCTGATCAGCGAGGTTTCGTCGATCTCTCCGATGGGTCTTATCGTCAGGCGGGGCAATCCCCTGGAGACGGAGGCGTTCCGCAAGGGCGATTTCTATATTCAGGATGAAGCAAGCCAGTTTGCTGCGCTGATTCCGTCACCCTGCGATGGGGAGACCGTATTCGATGCTGCCGCGTCTCCGGGAGGCAAGAGTCTCTCTCTGCTAGCCACGGGCGTGGACGCCAGGATCGTGTGTGCCGATGTGGGTCCAGCACGAATCGGACCTCTCCTGGCAAATCTACAGCGGCTCGATCGTGAGATTCCGGTCGTGGTGATGGACGTGCGGCAACGGGCGATCGGTTCCGCTTTCAAGAGGGTGATCGTGGATTTGCCCTGTTCTGGCACGGGAACCCTCCGCAAGCACCCGGAGCTCAAGTGGAGAGTGAGCCGGCAGGAGCTCGAGCGACTCTCGGTAGAGAGTCTCGCTCTGCTCGACAGCGCGGCGGAGCTGGTCGAGCCGGGCGGCATCCTGGCAGCGATCACCTGCTCCCTGGAGGACACCGAGAACGAGGCCGTAGCAGAGCGGTTCCTGAAGAAGCACCGGGCTTTCAGCCCCCTCGATCTCGGCGAAGTCCTGCCGCCGCCGAGCCAGGACTACGTTCAGGGTCCGGGGCTATGGAGGATTCTGACGGGCGGTGATCACGACGGGTTCACTGTTCAGGTTTTTGGCCGGTCGCCTGCCTCTGCTTGAGGGGTCGGGTTCTGTCTTGGATGGTAGAGACGAGCCAGCTTCTGGGGAGATACACCGGCCAGGTAGAGGGCCCAGATCAGCCAGTTGACGATCACCGTTCGAGCGATGCCGCCTTCCAGGTAGCGTCGCGCCGAGGTGACCGCCTCCAGGGGTAGGACCACGATCTCGCCGTGTCGCTTCATGCGCTGGACGAGATCGAGATCTTCCAAGATCGGCCACTCTCGAAAGCCCCCCAGTTCGTCGAACGCGGTGCGACTGATGAACTGCGCCTGGTCGCCGAGTGGGGAGCGGGTGAGCCGGGTCCTCAGCCTGACGAGTCTGCCGCCGAAAGCCATCACCCTGTGGTTCGTGTCGAACCGAACCTGGAATCCACCACCAACCTTCCCGCTAGCGATCACCTCGCGAATCGCAGGCAGAGCGCCGTCGGGAAGCTGCGTATCGGCGTGCAGGAAGACCAGCGCATCGCTGACGGTCGAAGCGGCCCCCCGGTTGAGCTGTGGACCCCGGCCAGGTTCTCCAATGACGACTCGGGCACCCAGCTCCTCGGCTAATCGGAGAGTCGAGTCCCGGCTTCCACCATCGCTGACCACGACTTCATCGGCTTCCGAGAGGACACCTGGCAGGTTTCGCCGCAGGGACGACTCTTCATTCAGGGTGGGGATGATGGCTGCGACGGTGATGGTCGCCAAGGTGGCGGAATGCTAGCATAGGCCCTCGCCCGCATGAGCCCTTCGAACCCCTTCAGCCACCTGGATGACAGCGGTCAGGCCCGCATGGTCGACGTGTCCGAAAAACCGGTCACACGGAGGGTCGCCGAGGCCTCATGCCAGGTGCGGATGTCACCCGAAACCGTCTCGAAACTGGGAGAGATGCCCAAAGGTGACGCGTACACCGTGGCTCGTCTGGCCGGAATCCAAGGGGCCAAGAAAGCCGGGGAGCTCGTCCCGCTCGCCCATCCGTTGGGACTGGATCAGGTCGAGGTGGAGATCGTGCCCAATGACCGAGGTGTGAGCATTCGAGCCCGAGTCATTGTCACTGCCCGCACCGGAGCCGAGCTCGAGGCCATGGCTTCCTGTTCGGTGGCGGCACTGGCACTCTACGACATGGTGAAGGCGGTCGAGCGGGATGCCGTCATCACCGACCTGCGGCTGGACGCCAAGAGCGGCGGCAGGAGCGGGGAATTCCGGCGACCAGGATGATTCTCACGGGTCTGGATCGGCTTTTGGCCGACGACAAGGCGCTGGCCGGCAGACGGTATGGCCTTCTCGTTCACGGTGCATCCGTGAGTGCCGCGCTGGTTCCAGCGCATGTCGCGCTGAAGGCCGCGGGAGCCGAGGCTCCCACGTTGCTGCTCGGGCCAGAGCATGGTCTCTACGGCATCGAGCAGGACATGGTGCCCTCGGCCGATCAGGTCGATCCCTGGACAGGGTTGCGGGTCGTGTCTCTCTATGGCGATACCGAGTCGTCCCTACGAGCCGATCGGAGCCACTTTCGCGATCTCGATCTGCTGGTCATCGACCTTCAGGACGTGGGGGCCCGCTACTACACTTATGCGGCCACGGCCGTTTGGACGGCAGAGGTCGCGCTCCAGGAAGGCTGCGAGGTGTGGGTTCTCGATCGACCGAATCCCATCGGTGGCCTGGTCGTCGAAGGGAACCTTCGACAGGAGGGCTACGAGTCCTTTGTCGGGGCCTTCCAAACACCGGTTCGCCATAGCCTCACACTGGGTGAGCTGATGCGCCTCGAAGCGGCACGACGCAGTTGGCCGGAGGGTCTTCGCGTGTGGACCCTGCAGGGATGGCATCGATCGATGCTCTGGCAGGAGATCGATCGGCTCTGGATCGCCCCCTCTCCCAATATTCCGACTCCGCAGACCGCTCTCGTCTATCCAGGCCTCTGCCTGGTCGAAGGTACCGAGCTCTCGGAAGGCCGAGGCACGACCCGTCCATTCGAGCTGATAGGGGCGCCCGGAATCGATGCACTGCGACTCGCCGGTGAACTCAACAGCCGGGGTCTGGCGGGCGTGAGATTCGTGCCGACCTTCTTTCGCCCCGTATTTCACAAGCACGAGAACGAGATCTGCGGTGGTGTGGAGATCAAAGTGACCGATCCGTGGTCGTTTCAACCCTACCGTTGTGGTGTCGAGGTGCTCTACCATATCCGCCGGATCGCGCCTGAAGCCTTCGCTTGGCGTGAACAGGCCTACGAATTCGTCAGCGATCGACCCGCCATCGATCTGCTCACGGGCTCCAGCGAGCTGCGGGAGGTTCTCGAGTCTGAACAGGATCCCGTCGACTGGTGCGATTCCTGGTTCGCACAGGAAGACCGATTCCGCCGTGAGATCGAGCCTTGGCTTCTGTATCCTCGAGCGGCAAGCTCATGAAGCGCATCCACTTGTTGTCGGTCGAAGGTCGAGCCGAGGAGTACCAGGTGCTCATCGAGGCGATCCGCGCCGAGGACAGGAGGGTCGGGTGGCTCGACCTCGGTGGGACAGAAGTCCCGGAAGCACTGAAAGCCGCGTCCAGGACCGGTGTGCTCCGCGCCGTCGGAGTGCAGGATGGCCTGACGGTCGCCGTGAAGCCTCGCAAGGGTGGCGTGGTCATGAAGGACCTGCTCCGAGAGTACTTCGTGGGTTGTTCGGTCGTGCTCGTTCGGGGAGGTGAAGGCATGCCGCGCCTTTCGACAGCGGAGGACGACTGGCGGGTGGAGATTCCGGGAGCGACACCGCGGAAGCTGGACACGGCAAGCCTGGTGGCGGCACTCAGAAGGCCACGGCCCTTCGGAGCCTAGATTTCGACCCGCAACTCGGAGGTGATCTCGACCATGACCCGGCCCGACATTCGGTTCTTTCTACCCGGTCCGACCTATGTTCTCCCAGAAGTCCGGGAGGCCATGGTAGCGGATGTCGTGGGACATCGCTCACCGGGCTTCAAGTCGCTGTACCAGTCGATGGCACCGCGACTGCAATCCGTGTTTCGCACCAGCGGGGACGTATTCATCGCCACCGGCAGTGCCACTCTGGTGATGGAGAGCGCCATTGTCTCGACTGTCGAGTCGCGCGTCCTGAACCTCGTCTGCGGCGCCTTCTCCGAGCGCTGGCATCAGATCTGTCTCTCCCTGGGAAAGCAGGCCGATCGGGTAGAGGTGCCCTGGGGGCGGGCCATGGATCCGGATCTGTTGAGAGAGGCTCTCCGCCGGCAGCGGTACGAAGCCGTGACCCTGGTTCACAACGAGACCTCGACCGGCGTGATCAATCCCCTGGAGTCGATAGCCAAGGTGGTGAGGGAAGAGAGCGAGGCTCTGCTGCTGGTCGACACGGTCTCCTCGATGGCGGGGGCGTCGATCGAGATGGAAGCGTGGGGACTCGACGTGGTCCTGGCCAGCGTGCAGAAAGCCATGGCCGCGCCGCCGGGACTGACGGTCTTCAGCTTCTCTGACCGCGCGGCCGAGCAGGCCGGCCGGCTGGAGCATCGGGGTTTCTATACCGACCTGCTGCGATACCGGGAGAAGCATCGAGCAGGCGGAACGATCACCACTCCGGCCGTCTCGGTGTGCTATGCCCTCGACCGCCAGTTGAACAACATTCTCGAGGAGGGGATGGAGGCGCGTTGGAGGCGGCACGCCGATCTGCAGGACCAGACGGCTCGGTGGGCCGACTCGAGGGGTCTGCAGTGGGCCAGCGAGGAGGGTTGTCGGTCGCCGACCATCAGCTGCCTGCGGGCGCCCGAGGGATGGGTGGGTCCGCAGATCGTCGAGGGCCTCGCCGGTCTCGGATTCACCATCGGAGGCGGCTACGGCAAGTGGAAACCGGAGACCCTACGTATCGGCCACATGGGCGAGGTACGGAGGGAGGACCTCGAGGGGTTGCTGACGGCCTTCGACGGGCTGTTGGAGGGGAACGAGAGATGAGCCGCATCCTGGTTGCCGATCCACTGCATGCCGCGGGCTTGGAAATACTGCGCCAGAGCGGCTCGGAGGTCCATCTCTTGACGGCCGAAGAGCGACCGAGGCTGGGGGAGATCCTGGGTGGGTTCGACGCGCTGATCGTCAGAAGCATGACGAATGTCGACGGCGATCTCCTCCGGCAGGGCAAGAGGCTGAAGGTCGTGGGTCGGGCGGGGATCGGGGTCGACAACGTGGACGTATCCACCGCAACCGAGCTGGGCATTCTGGTGGTCAACGCTCCGACAGCCAACCTGGTTTCCGCGACGGAGCACACGTTCGCCTTGCTGCTGGCCTTGGCTCGCAACATCCCCACCGCACACGCCTCGCTGGTGGCCGGCGAGTGGGATCGGAAGCGGTTCCAGGGGACCGAGCTCAACGAAAAGACCCTCGGGCTGATCGGCCTCGGTCGCATCGGACAGCACGTCGCGTATCGTGCCAAGGCTTTCGGCATGAAGATCCTGGCTTTCGATCCCTATCTGGATGCGGCGGCTGCACGTCGTCTCGATGTGGAGCTTTCAGAGATCGAGCCTCTCCTGAGGCGCTCTGACGTTGTCTCCATCCACACGCCACTCACGGACCAGACGCGAGGCCTGCTGGATGCGGCGGCGATCTCCCGCATGAAGTCGGGTGCGCTCCTGGTCAACTGCGCCAGGGGCGGGGTCGTGGACGAGGCAGCGGTTCTGGAAGCCCTGGAATCGGGGCGTCTCGGTGGCGTTGCCCTGGATGTCTTCGAGCACGAGCCGCCTACCGACTCGAAGCTCGTGGGTCATCCGCGGGTGGTCGTGACGCCGCACATCGGAGCCCAGACACGGGAGGCGCAGGAGCGGGTGGCCACCGAAACCGCCCGCATGGTGTTGGGTGCTCTCGAAGGCTCATTGGAGCTGACGGCGGTGAATCTGCCGTTCTCTCCAACGGGAGGGCGCGCTCAGCACTTCGTGGCCCTGGCCGAGCAACTGGGGTCGCTGAGCAGCTCGCTGCTGGGTAGTAGCGTTCTCGAAGTCAAGGTCGAGCTCTGGGGGATGGAGGAGGACATTCGCGTGCCTCTGACGATCGCGGCTCTGAAAGGGGCTCTCTCGCCGTTCCTCGGCGAGGCCGTGAACTTCGTGAACGCCGAGAAGATAGCCGAAGATCGTGGCATCGAGGTCGTGCGATCCGTTTATCACTCCTCCGGGGAGTATCCCGAGCTCGTGGGAGTGACCCTCAGCGGCGAGACAGGTACCGCCGAGGTGGCAGGCACGGTTTTCGGGGAGGCCGATCCGAGAGTCGTGCGGCTCGAGGGGTATCGTCTCGAGTTTCGAGCCAAGGGACGATTGCTCGTCCTTCGCAACAGTGACGTTCCGGGCGTTGTCGGTACCCTGGGCAGTCTGCTGGGCGAAGCCGGGATCAACATCGCTGAGATCCATCTGGCTCGCAAGACGGGCGGTGGAGATGCGCTGGCGGTGCTGCGACTCGATCAGGCGCCGCCCGAGTCAACCCTCGCCGCCCTCGAGGCTTTGCCCGAGATCAGTCAGGTACGAGTGGTCGATCTGGAGTCGATCTAGCAGCAGGGAGGCGGGATCATGGCAAGAGTCGGTGTGGCGTTTGGCGGTCGTAGTGTCGAGCATCAGGTTTCGATCCGCTCAGCCAGGACGGTTATCGGGGCTCTGGTAGAGGCGGGGCACGAAGTCGTTCCCCTGGGCATCTCGCAGAATGGTCGGTGGCTCCCAGCGACGGATTCGCAGCGTGCCGTGGAGGGTGATCTGGACACGTTGGGAGCCGTGGATACGCCGCTGGCCCCATCGCTCAGTCACCTCCTGGACGCATCGATCGATACGCTCTTTCCGGTCGTCCACGGCACCTGGGGGGAAGACGGCACGTTGCAGGGCCTGTGCGAGATGCTGGACCTGCCGTATGTCGGAGCGGGTGTATGCGCCAGCGCCCTGGCCATGGACAAGGTGCTCTGCAAGCGGCAGCTCGAGAGCTCTGGATTGCCGGTCGTGGAGTACGGATCGATCCGTGGGTCGAGCTTCGAAGCCGACCCGGAGAAAGCCGTGGGCGAGCTGCCCGAGTTGCCGTTCCCGGTCTTCGTCAAGCCCAGTATCGGCGGCTCCAGCGTAGGAGTGCGCAGAGTCGAGAGTCCCGCCGACCTGCCGTCGGCGATCGCCTTCGCGCTCCGTTTCGACGCCAACGTTCTGGTGGAGCGTGGAGTCCAGGGCCGGGAGCTGGAGTGCTCTGTGCTGGGAGACCGACGTCTGGAGGCCTCTGCCGTCGGCGAAATCCTGCCGGGCAATCCGTTCTACGACTA
>JARFQS010000016.1 GCA_029287645.1 Thermoanaerobaculia bacterium
GTCATGGTCTCCAAGGAGGATCGAGTCAAGGTTCTGGACTTTGGCCTCGCCAAGCTGACAGATGATTGGGAAGGGGATGGACTGAGCAGCGGCGCCAGTCAGGCACCAACCAGGGCCACCACTCTGACTCAGGACGGCGGCATCGTCGGCACGGTCCCCTACATGTCTCCCGAGCAGCTGGATGGCAAGCAGGTCGACCATCGCTCCGACATCTTCTCTCTCGGAGTCTTGCTGTACGAGCTGGTGACAGGGCGTCAACCCTTTCGGGGCAACAGCGCTCCGGCTGTCATGTCCGCCATCCTGCGGGATGCGCCGACTCCGGTCTCCGATCTCAATGTGGAAGCTCCCCGCCATCTGGGTAGGATCATTCAGCGTTGCCTGGAAAAGAACCCGGCGGACCGCTACCAGTCGGCGAGCGAAGTCCAAAGCGAGATGAAGGCCCTGCGTCGAGAGGTCGAGTCGGGTGAGTTCCCTCCACGCCGACGCAGAGATACGCGGATCGATGCCAGAGTCTGGGGAGGAATGGCCCTTGCGGTCTTCTCGATTCTGGCCGCAGTCGTCTTGATCATCGAGCTTTCAGGAGGGCCGGAGACCGGAGAGGGAGTCGAGCCCGCTGCTGAGCTGCCAACGGCATCGGCTTTCAACGCGCGGGACTGGATCATCGCGGTGATGCCTTCGCAAACCGCTGCGGTCGCTGACGCCGATGTTGCGGCCCTAAACGAGGGCCTGGCCTTCACGCTCACCGCCAAGCTCGCCCAGCTCTCGAGAGAGCACGATCTGCAGGTGATTCCCGCCAATCTCCTGCGAGAGGAGGGCATCGACAGCCTGGAGAAGGCGCGGCGGGAGCTCGGGGTGACACTGGCTCTCAACTTCGATACGCACCGATTCGACGACCGGGTGCGCGTCAATGTGCAACTCGTGGATGTGCCTCGACAGCGGCAGCTGATGGCGGAGACCATCGACGGCTACATGGACGATCTGCTGGCCCTGGAAGAGAAGGTCACGATTCGTGTCTTGCGCCTCCTGCGTGTCGAGCTGCGACCGATGGAACAGGATCTGCTGCAGGCAGGGACCTCAGAGCCCAAGGCGCATGCCTACTACTTGCGGGGTCAGGGGTATCTGCAGAGCTTCCTCGAGTCGGAGAATATCGAGCCTGCTGTGACCCTCTTCGAGCAGGCCCTGCGGGTCGATCCCGCCTACGCAAGAGCACATGCTGGCCTTGGGGAAGCTTTCTGGCGCCGGTACGAAATGACAGGCGATTCACGATGGGTGGAAGCGGCCTTCGAGGAGTGCCGTACCGCGGTGGAGCTCGATGAGTTCGATGTGGCCGGACATGTCTGCCTGGGCCACCTCTACAACGGTACGGGTCGTACCGAAGAGGCCATCTCCGAGCTCGAGCTCGCCAGTTCCTTGGATCCGGCCAACGATCAGGCACTCAGAGGTCTGGCGGACGCCTACTTGTCCGACGGCGAAATGGAACTGGCCGAGGAGACCTACAAGGAGGCGATCGCTCTGCGGCCCCACTACTGGGCTGGTTACAACTGGCTGGGCATCTTCTACATTCGCCAGGGGCGCTACCCGGAGGCGATTCAGAGCTTCGAGGAGGTGGTGCGGCTGGCTCCCGACAGCTACCGTGGCTACAGCAATCTGGGGGCGGCCTTCTACTATGCGGAGCGCCGGGTGGAGGCGCGGAGAGCCTTCGAGCGGGCTCTGGAGATCAACTCCGAAGACGACCTGTCCGCTGCCAACCTGGGAACCCTCTACTTCTTCGAGGGTCGGTTCGACGAGGCAGCTGAGCTCTTCGCCCGGGCGGCGGCTCTCGATGAGGACGACTACTTCAATGTCGGAAATCTAGCCGATGCCTACCATTGGGGTGGAGAAGGGGAGGAGAAAGCCCGACAGACCTACCTCCGTGCGGCCGAGATGTGCCAGGACCGGCTCCAGGTGAACCCGAAGGAGCCCTTCGTTCTCGCGGATCGTGCCTACTTCCTCGCCATGGCTGGAGCGGCAGCCGAGGCTGAGGAAGAGATCGAAAAGGCTCTCGAGGTGGCCCCGGACGACGTGAGCATCCAGCACCGCGCAGCGCAGGTCTATCATTTGATCGGACAAACCGAGACGGCCCTGCAACTGCTGGAGTCCTCTGTCGAGGAAGGCTACCCGAGGTCCGAGGTCGCTGCAGATCCCCTGTTCGCCGATCTGAAGGGCAATGTCCAGTTCGACGCCCTGATCGGCGAGTCGCTCCCCTGACCGACTAGCCCGAGCCGCCGCCGACCTTGATCCTGGGATCGATGACGATCTTTTGGTCGCCGCAGTAGATCGTGATGTTGTACTCGTACACGCCCTCTGCATCAGGCTTCATCGATGTGGCCCCGGTGCGACCGTTGCCTTCGTGCTTGCGCTCCGCATAGGGCCACTCGCCTCCCTCCTTGGCCTCGATCACGATCCTGGTGTCCTCACTGTTCGTGTTGAGAATCCACTCCGTGGGCTCACCCTGAAGGACTTCCACGTCCCAGGGGTTCATGTGGAAGTTGAAAGGCCCTTTACCATCATTGGGGCATTTCGCCGTGATGACGGCCTCCTTGCCCTGTGCGCTGGCCGAGGACGCGCCAAAGGCAACGATGACGAAGGCGAAGAGTGTGACAGAGACTACGAGCACGAATCCTCTTGGGTTCATAGCAACCTCCCGACTGCAATCACGGACCTCGTTTCCTACCTGAATTCGAAAGTATGCCGATGTCGACGGAGCTTGGCAAGCCAGCGGCGCAGGCAAGGCTCCTGGTTTCAGTCCTCGTAGACCCGCCAGCCGAGGGTCTCCGGATCGACGTCCGAGATCTGTGCGAGATCCAGTTTCATGTAGCGACCTTGGGCGCTGACGGCGACCTCTCCATCGGGCAGGTAGATCTCTCCGGTACCCTCGAAGAGTCGGCGACGTTCGCGAGTGATGCGGCCACGTGCGGTCAATTCTGTGTCCAGCGGCACCGGCTTGTGGAAGCGGACGTTGAGCTCCACCGCGACTCCCCAGGTGGTGGGATCTCCCTCACCCTTCGCGGAGTTGATCGCCCGGCCGATGGTCTCGTCCAGAATTCCGGTTGCGGCGCCCCCATGCATCCGCCCGGGGTACCCCTGATGCTCGCTCCTCCCGGTGAACTTCGCCAGAGTCTCGGGCTGGCCCTCTTCGGAGGTGACGTCGTAGAAGACGGTGCGCAAGCTGGCGTCATTTCGCACGCCACAAATGAAACAGTAGTAGCTATTCGGTTGTTTTGGGATGGGCTCGCTCATACGAAGATTCTACGATGGGAATAGAGAGGTTCACGAGCGACTCGAGAAATGGGCCGCGGACGAGTTGCGCAGCGTCAACTCCCCGATCGAGTACCTCCTCACCGACTCCCTGCGCCGGACCAGACGGTTGGGCCGGGCGCAGCAGCGTCCGTCTGATCTAGAATCCTGAAACTCGGAATCAGACGATAAGGTCTTGGAGGAATCCTCGAGTGGACGCATCGAACGAAGGAGTAGTGCCGCACAAGGTCGACGCGATCGACTGGCAGAGTTGGCAACCGGTCGACAGGGGGACCATCCTCTTCGTCATCCGCGATGCCCAGATCCTCCTCATTCACAAGAAGCGGGGTCTGGGCGCCGGAAAGATCAACGGCCCTGGCGGTCGCCTGGATGATGGCGAAACACCTGCCGAGTGCGCCGTTCGCGAGGTGGAGGAGGAGCTCCGGATCACTCCGAGTGGGGTGGCCGAGGTGGGTGAGTTGCAGTTCCAGTTCATCGACGGCTACTCGATTCATGTCTGGGTCTTCAGGGCGGGTGACTTCGACGGCTCGCCGGAGGAGACGGACGAGGCCGTTCCCCTGTGGACGGCCATCGACGAGATCCCCTACGACCGGATGTGGCCCGATGACCGGATCTGGCTGCCCTTGCTCCTCGAGCGACGACCCTTTCTGGGTCGCTTCGTGTTCGATGGCGACGCGATGCTCGATCACCACTTGATCGAGCGCTGAGGGGCGCTTCAGGGAAGAAACAGCGCCCTACGCGTACTGCGTAAGGGCGCCGTCGTTGCTTGCGCACCGTGCGGTGCCAAGACTCGATTCCTGTGTCGGGAATCAGCCTCCGCTGGCCTGGTCCCCGGAGTGATCCACGTGAGCCGTCAGCATGTGCTGACCGATCCACTGGGCCATCACCGTCTCCGGAATCGTACCGAGCTCGACCTTCAGATCCTCCTTGCTGCCGTCCCGCACCACGGTGTAGGTGACGGTCTTGCCAGGGGTCATGGCCTTGGTGGCCTCTTTCAGGGCCTTCTTGTTTTCGTCCTTGTAGGCAACGCCATTGAAGCTGGCCAGGACATCACCGGCTTTGAAGCCCGCTGATGCGGCGGGACTGTCCGGTACGACCCTGACGATCTCCATGTGACCGTCTTCGGTGGTATCCATCTCGATTCCGACCCATCCTCTGCCCTCTAGCTTCTGGGCGTAGGCATTGAGGCAAGCCTCGGCGGGCTGGTCACACTTCTTGTGGTCGCCGGCCATCGCAGGGATCACGGTGACGAGAAGAAGTAGGGCGGCGGCTGCGGAAAGGGCTCTCTTCATCGACATCTCCTTTGCGGGTCGCTCGAATCGACCATCGCTGAAGTGAGGAAACAGGGCCCTCAGGGAGGGGGCGACCCGAATTCCGCGGCTGCGGATCGGATCTCTGAGGGCGCTGTCGCCTCGTAAACTGGCAAGTGATACGGGAGATTGGCCTCAGGGTTGCAGTGGGGCATTGGGGCAGTGGGG
>JARFQS010000227.1 GCA_029287645.1 Thermoanaerobaculia bacterium
GGCCAGATCCGCTTCGTCCTCGATCAGAAGCGCGATCGAGTTCATCTCCTTGAGGATGTTCTCGCCGAACTGGGTGGTGAGCAGCGATAGCTCCTCGTTGATTTCCCGGAAGCGGGCCTTCTGCTCGCCCTCGAGATTCGCGCCACCCCTCACGAAGCCCTTGTAGGTCTCGTCCAGCAGCTTCGCCTGCTCAGGCGTCAGATCGAGCTCGTCCTTCTGCTCGTAGACCGCCTTCACACGGGCGAACAGGTCCTCGTTGAGGTTGATGTCGTCCCGATGCTTGGCCAGCTTGGGACTCACCTCTTTGGCGATGGCTTGCATCTCGTCGTTCGTAGTGGAGCCATTCAGGTTGTAGAAGACCCCTGCCGTCCTCGACAGGGTCTTGCCCGAATACTCCAGAGCCTCGATCGTGTTCTCGAAGGTGGGCGGCTCTGTGCTCTCGGCGATGGCGAGAACTTCGGCCATGTGCTCTTCCATGCCCTGATCGAAAGCGGGAAGGTAGTGGGCGTCTTCGATTCTGTCGAAAGGTGGCGCCCCGTACGGTGTGTCGAACTCTGAGAGAAGTGGGTTCTCTCCAGCGGTCACGGTCTCCTCCGTCGGCTGTTTGGCACAGGCCCCGAACAGCAACCCGATCGCCAGTAGTGGCAAGAGTACTTTCGTCATGCTCGTTGATCTCCCCGTCGGAATGAAGTAGGAAAGGTGTGTTGAATGAAGGCGTACAAGCGCACCGGGAAGCCCGCTGAGGTTCTGATTCCAAAGGCCCCCGACTCCCGACCTTCTTTCCTAACACAACCCTGATCGACCGCGAACACTCCTCCGGTGAGGTAGTCCCCACCCGAACGGGTGGTCTGCACCTGGAACCGGAACACCGAGTGAATCTGCCATCCGACAATAGGGACTGGATTCCCCCAGTCGATCTGCGCGATGCTTTAGACTGGTCGAATGTCGATGCTGCTTCTTCAGAGGTGTCTCTTCATCGGGCTTGCCGCGGTGCTGGCAGCGGTGCCTCTCTCTGCTGGCGGCGACCTCGGGGATCTGGGCACCGTTCAGAAGTGGGAGAAGCTCGAGGTCGAGCTCCAGGGCCCGACCTCGGTGGGGCTCAGCGACACGGCCAATCCTTTCCTGATCGAAGTGACCGCTACGTTCTCCGGACCCGGAGGCTCGTTCGCAGTGCCAGCCTTCTATGCTGGAGACGGCCAAGGTGGAATGGACGGAGATGTCTGGATCGCCCGGTTTTCCGCCAACGCAGTCGGCGACTGGACGATGACCACCACCAGCACCGAGCCCCTCCTGGACGGACATACCGGCACCTTCAAGGTGGACAACACGACCACCTGCGACCCTCGCGAGCCTGGTGATCTGCCGGATTTCTCCTGTACGGGCCGCCTTCTCTACGCGGCGGATTTTCATCTTCGGTTCGCCGATGGAACCTATTGGCTCAAGGGAGGAGTCGACGACCCGGAGGACTTCCTGGCACCCGGTGAGAATGCCGGTTTTCCCACCAAGCTCGAGGCCATTCAGTACCTGGCCGAAGAGCGCCTCAGCTCGCTCTATTTCATGACCGACAACACCGGGGGTGATGGCGATAACGTCTGGCCCTGGGTCGAGAAACGAGACTCCGAGCACTTCGACATCGCCAAGCTCGACGGTTGGGACCAGATCCTCGACGATCTCCAGGACTACGGAATCGTCCTCCATCTCGTCCTGGAGAATGACAGCGGGTGGACCGGATTCAATCGGGACCTCTACTACCGACAGATGGTGGCGCGCTTCGGCCACTACAACGGTCTGATCTGGAACCTCTCGGAGGAGTACAACGAAAACTACACCGCGGACGAGATCAAGACCTTCGCTCAACTGCTCAGCGATCTGGACGCCTACGACCACCCCCTCACCGTTCACCACCAGGGATCGACCACCAGATGGGATCCCTTCTACGGCGACGATCGATTCGACCTGACGAGCTTCCATACCGGGGCGAGACCCCAAAACTCTCTGACGATTGCAGCCCGCCAGAAGAGCGAGACCGCGGGCAGGCCGATCCCCATCTCCTTCGATGAGACCGGGGACTACACCGGCACTCGGGACGAGAATCGGCATATCGTCTGGTCGATCTTCCTGGGCGGGGGCATCTACGAGATCCATACACGGCCCCTGAACGACTACCGCGATTGGCAAGCCTATTTCCGCGACCTGGTGAGAGCCCGCACCTTCCTGGAGGCACTGCCCTTCTGGCAGATGCTTCCCTCGAACCAGCTTCTGACCAGCGGTACCGGTTACGTGCTTTCGAAGGCCGGTCACGCCTATGTCTGCTATCTGCCAAGCGGAGGCTCCATCGATCTCGACCTGAGCTCCAACACCCATGTCTTCGATGCCACCTGGTTCAACCCGCGGACCGGTGACTCGACCGACATCGGTCCGGTGACCGGCGGCGGAGTACTCGCCTTCACCGCTCCGGATACTCTCGACTGGACGCTCCTGCTGGTGAAGCAGGGGACCGGTGCCAACGTCGCACCCGTGGCGCTCGACCAGAACCTGGAAACAGAGGCCAACACTCCCCTTCCGTTTGCGTTGTCCTTCGATGATCCCGACGGACCGGGTCCCCTCAGCTTCACGATCGAGCAGCCACCGGCCGCCGGGTTCCTGTCGGAGATCGACTCGCTGGGGGTTGTCACCTACACCCCGGATACGGACTTCAACGGCCTCGACGAATTCCGATGGAGCGTAGGCGACGCCCTCGCCAGGTCCAACACGGCCGTCGTGACAATTCGGGTGGGCAATCAACCTCCCGAAGCGTTCGACAAGTCGTGGGTCGCCACCGTCGGCAATCCTGTGTCGATCCACCTGGTGGCAACCGACTGGGAGGAGGATCCTCTGACCTATGTCGTGGTCGATCCACCCCTGTCCGGCAACCTCTCCAGCGATGACGGTGACTACGCCCTCATCTACACTCCAATGCCTGGCTTCGAGGGCGAAGACAGCTTCATCTTCCGGGTGGAGGATGAACTGTCCCCGAGCAACGATGCCACTGTCAGGATCAGCGTCCGACAGCCAGAGCTGTTCGAGGATGCCTTCGAAAGCGGCAACACCTCGGCTTGGAGCCTGCTCGTCGAGTAGACTGCACTTTCCGAGTATTGGACGGCTCGAATCCCCCGCGCAGAAAGACGAAACGAACTCCGATGAGAACCCTCCTGATCATTGGACTCCTTCTGTTCCTCGCTCTGCTGGTGGGTTACGTAGCCTGGCCCTCCATCATCAACTGGATGCTACCCGCCGACAGCCGGCCGGCACCCATTGATTTCCTCGTGGAATCGGTGAGTGACGAGGAATTCGAGGAGATTGCGAGGTTCCTGACCGGCAGCTTCCCGGAGAAGTTCGATCATGTGGACCGATTTCGGAAAGCCGAAATTCGTGCCTACGAAGGTCCGAAGACCTGTCTGCGGTGTCACGAGTACGCGCAGATCGAGGATGCGGAAACGGGGGAGATCAAGAACGTCGACCTGATGCAGAACCTGCTGGAGTCGTCGCACTACCGGTTCTTCACGACACGTCACCCCAATGTCTACGGCTTCAACGGAGAGCTGGCCGACAACTTCCCGATGGGCAAGATCGATCGGCCCTGTCCCAAGCCGGGCTCCTTCGCATTCACCGCCTGGGCCGAGGTCGTGGAATTGGAGGACGGCACGACTCTCTCGGAGGGGTGCGGCCAATGCCATATCGGCGGTCAGTACCAGGCACCCCTGGGCGAGATCATGCCGGCCTATCGGACCACCCGAGCCGAGAAGGAGGCCATCGACTGCCTGATCTGCCATGCCGCCGCCTACGACATGAACAAGAAGCAGGTCGTAGTGGGCGGCGACGGGCGGGGCCGCTGGGACCAGGATCGCTCCATGCTCGCGGCGCTCTCCATCGTCACCCCGACGGCGAAGACCTGCCTGCGCTGCCACCAGCACAACTTCGGCGGCGACATCTACATCGACGAGCTGGACTCACTCTTCATGCAGAGCCAGTGGAATCTGGGCGACACCCGACCGCGAATCGCCCACCCCGGCTCGAAGCGAGGCACGCCCTACTCCCCCACCTGGGACGTGCACGCGGCGCAGAACATGGCCTGCATCGAATGTCACACGACGCAGGGTCACCTCATTGCCAAGGGCACTCACACGACGACGATGATGGCGAACGACCTACCGGACGTGGAGGTTTCTTGCGAGAAATGCCACTCGGCCGAGCCCCATACGGCGGATCCCGAGCTCGCCGGCATGTACAACATGCATACCGGGCGGATCGCCTGCGTGACCTGCCACATCCCCACGCTACAGGCCGACAACGCCACCCTGCGCGACTTCGACAGTCCCCTGTTCGAGGAGCATCCCGGAATCTACGTCTACGAGGACCTGGAGAAAGAGGTCGACGCCGCGCGT
>JARFQS010000246.1 GCA_029287645.1 Thermoanaerobaculia bacterium
GTGCAGCGGCTGATTCGTGTCGGGATCGGCAGGATCGCCGATCGAGACCTTCCTGTCGGCTCCTACAGGGAGCTGAGCCCTGCCGAAGTGGAGTCCTTGAAGAGCGGCAAGCCAGTCAAGCCGCCGAAGCGTGGTGGGCGACGCAAGAAGCCCGGAGCCTCCAGGTGACGCGAAAGAGGCCCTTGATCATCGCGATCGACGGGACTTCCGGAGTAGGGAAGAGCACCGTCGCGAGGCGCCTGGCCCAGGAGTTGGAGGTGCCTTTTCTCGAGACCGGAGCGATGTATCGGGCTCTCGGACTCAAAGTCGCTGAGCTGGCTCTGGATCCCGCCGATCAGGAATCTGTCGAACGGCTGGCCGCCGAACTGGATCTCGAGCTACGGCACCGCGCCGACGGAGGTGTCGACGTGCTTCTGGACGGGATGAGCCTTGGTGAGAGGGCACGCCGACCTCGCATCTCGGAGGTCACCTCTGCCATTTCGACCTACCCAGGGGTTCGACGCATCATGGTGCAACACCAACGTTCGTTTGCCGAGGAGCTCGGGGCAGTTGTCGAGGGACGGGATATCGGAACGAAGGTCTTTCCTGACACGCCCTTCAAGTTCTTCTTGCAGGCACCCCTCGAAACGAGGGTTCAGAGACGATTGAAGCAGCTCGAGGCTTCCGGCGAGTCGGATCTGAGCCAAGAAGAGCTGGCCCGGGAGGTCGCCGAGCGGGACCATCGTGACTCGACCAGAGCCGAGTCACCGCTGACGGTCAACAGCAGCTATCGTGTGGTCGATACCGGATCGCTCTCAGTCGAGCAGGTGGTTCAGGCGATTCTGAGCGAGATCGACCAGTTGTCCTGAGCTGATAGCCCACCTACTTCGCAATCCTGAACAGAACCTCCCTGACACCCTGGCGGGTGAAAGGGAGGCTGCCTTCGATTCTCTGTAGCCCGGTGTGGGCTAGTGGTTGTTGATGAAACGGCCCCAGTGGCGCGAGCCCAACTGCTTGATGGTGGCGATCCGCTCCTCGGCCATGCGATCCGCGGCGACATAGGTGGGCACCTTTTCTTCCTTGGAGATCTGGAAGACACGCATCAAGTTGAGGTAGATGCCGCGGGTCATCCGCAGGGCTCTCTCCTGGTTGTAGTCGCCGGTCAGCTCGTTGTAGACGTTGATCAGTCCGCCCGCGTTGATGACGAAATCGGGGGCGTAGAGAATGTCGCGCTCATGCAGGGCGAGGCCGTCGACTTCCTCGTTGTGCAGCTGATTGTTGGCACCACCGGCCACGATGCTGCACCGCAGCTTGGGGATGGACTCCTGATTGAGGCCGGCTCCCAGCGCACAGGGTGCCAGTACGTCGCAATCCACCTCCATGATCTCTTCGGTCGAGACGATCTCGACTCCCAACTCGTTTTGGGCCTTGTCGGTCTTCTCGGAGTCGATATCGGCACCGATGACCTTGGCACCTTCATCGACGAGGTACTTGGCCAGGTAGTAGCCGACGTTTCCGACGCCCTGCACTGCCACGGTGAGGCCCCGCAGGGACGGGTCATCGTTCTTCCAGTTGGCCGCCGCTTTGATTCCCTGCAGCACGCCATAAGCCGTCACCGGGGAGGGATCGCCGCTTCCCCCGTGAGCCGGTGAGACGCCTGTCACCCAGCGCGTCTCGGACAGGATGATCTCCATGTCCTCCATATCCGTGCCGACGTCTTCCGCGGTAATGTAGAGACCGTTCAGAGATTCGACATAGCGCCCGAAGGAGCGAAAGAGCGCTTCACTCTTGTCGGACTTCGGATCGCCCAGGATGACGGCCTTGCCGCCGCCCAGGTGAAGACCTGCGGCCGCCGCCTTGTAGGTCATCCCCCGCGAAAGACGGAGGACGTCCGTGAGGGCCTCATCGAAGTCTTTGAACGGCCACATCCTCAAGCCGCCCAGTCCAGGGCCGAGAGTCGTGGAATGTACAGCGATGATGGCTTTCAATCCTACGTCGGGGTTCGAGCACAAAAGTACGCGCTCGTGACCCATGTCCGAGAGTCGTTCGAAAAGCTCCATGTGCCAGATCTCCTGATCAGGTCAGAGTTGAACTATCCAGTGGCCCGTCAGACCTGTTCTCGCGGCGGTTTCCGAACAAGAACCCATGGTTTCGGGCCTCGATACCTTTGTGTATTCCTCGGTTCGGAGCTGCCGTTACTGGCCTGAGCGGGCGACCGGCTGGAAAGACAGATCGCACCCGCCAGGGTACGTCGAATCCTGCCCAGTTTACTCGAATTCGGAGTGGTGCAGCAAATCCCCCGGGGGTACCTGGAGAGTCGTTTCGGGAGGCTAGAATGAGGCATCGTGGGCATCGAGAATCCGTCAGAGCAGATCCGGAATTGGGCATTGGATGTGGGCTTCGATCGAGCCGGAATCGCCAGTTTGAGTGCGTCATCGTACTCGGAGGAGCTGCGGGGGTGGCTGGAGAGGGGCGAGCATGCCGAGATGGCCTACATGAGTCGACGAATCGAGTTACGTCTCGATCCTCGGGACATCATGCCCTCGGCTCGAAGCGTCGTGTGTGTCGCACTCCAATACAGCCCTTTGCAGGGAGACCTCTGCGAAGAAGGGGACCTGTGGCCTCGTGTGGCCCGATACGCACACGGGACCGACTATCACGACCTCATGAAGGCCCGGCTGGAGGAGTTGGCGGGGCGAGTGAGAGACGCCTTCCCGGACTGTGCGACTCGCTCCTATGTCGATACGGGACCGGTTCTGGAACGGGAGCTGGCCGTTCGGGCCGGCCTGGGAGCGTTCGGCAAGAACACGATGCTTCTCAATGAGGAGTCCGGTTCCTGGCTCCTCCTGGGTGAGCTGTTCTTGAGTCTGGAGCTCGAGCCAGACGTGGCGGTGACGGATCTTTGTGGGAGCTGCACGCAGTGCCTAGAAGCGTGCCCGACCGGAGCTCTGCCGTCGGCCTACCGGTTGGATGCGAATCGGTGCATCAGCTATTGGACCATCGAGTATCGAGGCATCTTGCCCAGGGAGATTCGGAGTCAGTTGGGTGGCTGGGTCTTTGGATGCGACCTGTGTCAGGAGGCCTGCCCGTGGAATGGCGATACCTTGAGTGTGGATCATCCGGAAATGCGCCTGCCTTCGCATCGCGCGGAGTTGACTCTGAGTGATCTCTTGCGAATCGATCGGGAGCAGTACGTCGAGCGATTCCGTGGCAGTCCGATGAAGCGGGCCAAACAGGCGGGCCTACAGCGAAATGCAGCTGTCGCGATGGGCAATTCCAAGGATCGCCGCTATGTACCTGCGCTTCTGGAGGCCCTCCACGACGACAGCGACCTGGTGCGCATCCACGTCGCCTGGGCTCTGGGGGTGGTCGGAGGAGAGTCAGCACGCTCTGGCTTGGTGGCTCGGCGATCTGTCGAGCTCGAGCCGAAGGTCTTGCAAGAGATAGATTCAGCGCTTCATCGGTTCGAGTCGCTCGAGGAGTAACTCGGTGCAAGCCGCCGGAGTCCTTGGGTTGACAGCCCAAAGGGACCTCCCTATACTCTGAAACTTCGAGTTCTAAACGACTTACCGAACTCGGATTTCCCGCCGTAGGGAAAGACAGACCCTTGGTCTGATCCCATTGTCAAGGAGGAATGTGTCTTATGGAGTCCATGGACGAGAACGACCGTCAGGAGACTGACAATACGTCCGAAAAGATCGACGAGAAGGAGGATTTTGGATACGAGGAGATGGTGTCTCTCTACGACGAGAGCATGCGTCATCTCAGCGAGGGACAGATCGTCACGGGGAGGGTCATAGCGATCAACCCGAACCACGTGGTGGTCGATGTGGGCTACAAGTCAGAGGGTCTGATTCCGGTTGCAGAGTTCATCGACTTCGAGGGGAATCTCTCGGTAGAGGTCGGCGACGACGTTGAGGTACTGCTGGAGCGCACGGAAGATGCGGAAGGACATGTGCTGCTCTCGAAGCAGAAGGCCGAGCGGATGAAGGTCTGGTCGGACATCGAGAAGAGCTACAAGGCCGGCGACATCATTCACGGCCGGGTCATCGACCGGATCAAGGGTGGCTTGACCGTGGACGTGGGAATTCGGGCTTTTCTGCCCGGCTCTCTAGTGGACATCAAGCCAGTCAAGAACCTCGAATCTCTTCGTGGTCAGGAACTCGAATTCAAGGTCATCAGCATGGACCGGCGAAGGAACAATGTGGTCCTGTCTCGCAAAGCAGTTCTGGAGAAGGAATTCGCCGCGAAGAAGGCCGAGACCCTGACGTTGCTCGAAGAGGGCGTGATCCTCGACGGCGTGGTCAAGAACATTACCGATTACGGCGTTTTTGTCGATCTGGGTGGCATCGATGGACTGCTGCACATTACCGATATCTCGTGGGGTCGGGTGAACCACCCTTCAGAGCACTTCGCAATCGGAGACGAGGTGAAGGTCGTGGTGCTGAAGTTCGATCCAGAAACCGAGAGGGTCTCCCTGGGCTACAAGCAGAGGACGGAAGATCCCTGGTCGCTGGTGGACAAGAAGTACCCACTCGGCTCGAAAGTCCGCGGCAAGGTCGTCAGTCTCGTGGACTACGGTGCGTTTATCGAGCTCGAAGAGGGAGTCGAGGGCCTGATTCACGTCAGCTAGATGTCCTGGACGAAGAAGGTCGTGAATCCCGCCAAGATTCTGGAGGTCGGAGACGAGGTAGAGGCTGTCTCTTATACACATCTCCGAGCCCACGAGACCCGCTC
>JARFQS010000257.1 GCA_029287645.1 Thermoanaerobaculia bacterium
GGGATGCGTTTTCGCTATGCGATCAAGGCGAGCCCCAATTCGCATCTGTGCCGGCTGATGCGCGACCAGGGTGCCGGAATGGATGTGGTCTCGGGCGGGGAGTTGGAGCGCGCCTGGTACGCCGGCACACCGATGTCGGACATCGTCTTCGCAGGTGTCGGCAAGAGCGACGAAGAGATCCGAGCCGCCCTCGACGGACGCTTCCACATGCTGGGCGAGGTTCCTGGACTGGCGGCAATGAAACCGGAGGAGCGTGGGCCGGTCGGCGTACTCAACGCGGAGTCGACGTCGGAAGTCGAGAGGATCGCCCATTGGGGTGACGAGCTGGCCGTAAGGCCCCGCGTTTGCCTGCGGGTCAACCCCGATGTCGACCCTCACACCCATGAGTACACGACGACAGGCAAGGAGGAGAACAAGTTCGGGATCGACGCTCCCTTCATCCCCGAGGTCTTCGACACCTGGAACGGTCGAGGGATCGACCTGGTGGGTCTGCACGTCCACATCGGTTCGCCGGTACCGCGGGTCGAGCCCTATGTGGAAGCCGTCGAGGTTCTTCTCGGACTCATCGACGAGCTCGAGAGGCGCGGTCACCCGATCGAGATGCTCGATCTGGGTGGGGGCTGGCCCATCAACTACACCGAGGACGAGGTTCCACCGCTGGAGGACTACGCCACCGCGCTCATTCCCCTTCTGTCAGCGCGAGTCGAGAGCGGGCTGCAGGTTTTGATGGAGCCCGGACGCTCCATCATGGCCAACTCGGGAGTACTGATCAGCCGCGTCCAGCACGTCAAGAAGGGTCGGGCCAAGACCTTCATCATCTGCGACGCGGGAATGCACACCCTCATTCGGCCCGCCCTGTATCGGGCCTTCCACTTCGTTTGGCCTGTCGAGTGGCCCGGCGAGGCGCCGCGATTCCTGGAGGATCCGGGGATTTCCGGTCTCGACATCGCCGACCTCGTGGGACCGATCTGCGAGACGGGTGACTTCCTGGCCAGGAACCGGAAGCTTCCACCGATGGAGCGCGGTGACCTGGTGGCGATCTTCTCGGCGGGTGCCTATGGCATGTCCATGGTCTCGAACTACAACGATCACGGCCGGCCGGCCGAGGTCCTGGTCGATGGAGACCGGGCCACCCTGATCAACGAGCGGCAGTCGCTGGCGGCGGTCCTGGCTACCGAGCACCAGGGCCGCGAGCTGAAGCTGCCCCAGACCGTTGGAGATTCGTGATGCGTTCCAGAGTTGCCGCCCTGACCCTCCTGGTGATGGGTCTCGGCGCGGTCGTGCGTGGAGGTGTCATGCCTGAGGACGCGCTGCTGGTGTCGATCCTCGACACCCACGAGGGCCTCGCCGAGGTTGTAGACAAAGCGGCGGAGTACCGCCTCCAGGTTGTGCTGGGGCTGGTGGAGGAGGGGCCCGACGGCACCCCGATCTTGCGTCAGCACGCATTCCGCGCCGGAGCCGAATACTTCTATCCGGCGAGCACGGTGAAGTTATTCGCCGCCGTGGCCGCGGCGCAGAAGGTGGCCGAGTTGCGAGAGACGACCGGGCTCGCCATCGATCTGGATACGCCGCTCGTGTACCACCCTCAGTTCGAGGACGGGGAGCCGGAGTCGGCCGACGAGGAGAATGTCGAAGGGGGCAAGATCACAGTGCGGGGGCAGATTCGACAGATCTTCCTCGTCTCCGACAACCAGGCCTACAACTATCTCTACGAGCTCGTCGGGCAGGACGGGTTGGCTGAGTCTTTACGAGGGGCAGGACTCGATGCACCCCGAGTCGTGCACCGCCTGTCCGAGTTCCGCTCGGCCGAAGAGAATCTCCAATCTCCCAGAATCGACTTCCTGGGCGAAGACTTCGCGCACTCCCTGCCGACGCGGACTGCAGAACCCTTGCCGCCAGCCGCGCCGATCGATCGAAGCCTCGTCGGCAAGGGTTACTACTCCGGTGAGGAGTTGATCGAAGAGCCGATGGATTTCACGCTGAAGAACTACTGCCCATTGGTGGATCTGCAGCGGGGCTTGTGCATGGTGGTGCGGCCTGACGTCGATTGCGGGGGCCCCGGATTCGAGCTTGAGGAGACGGACCGCGAGATGATGCTCGAGGCGATGTCACAGTATCCGCGGGAGTCCACGAACCCGGTCTACGACCCTGAAGAGTACCCGGACACCTACGTCAAGGATCTGCTTCCAGGCCTCGAGCGGGTGGTCCCGAGGGAGAAGCTGAGAATCTACAACAAGACCGGTCAGGCCTACGGCTTCAGCACCGAGAACGCCTGGGTGGTGAACACCGAAACCGGCGAAGGCTTTTTCCTGGCAGCCACGCTCTATACCAACGCCGACGGCATCCTCAACGACGACGAGTACGAATACGACGAGATCGCCCGCCCCTTTTTCGCCGACCTCGGCGAAGCCGTGGCCCGAGCGCTCTGGGAGTAGGGGAGGGGCTTGACCCCTCCCGCCCGTCCTGGGCAGGTTACCCTCCTCTCATCGAAGCCCGTCCGGGTGGTCCGCAGGCATTAGGAGGCCGATGTCGGTGGGGGTTCGACGCGGGGCCCCCAGGAGGCTATCCTCCCTTCCGCTGCAAGACCCCCCCTGGAGGTCCCCACGCCGAACCCTTGGCGCCGTTGTAGGTCGCCAGTTCAGCTGTACCCCTACGCCCTTAAGCCCCTACGCCCTGTCGCCCCACTGCCTCAAAGATCGGCCGGCAGGGGCGCCGGCCGCTTCAACCTCACTGCTCAAAGGCCGATCGGAACTTAGGTCCGATCGCTCCAACCTCACTGCTCAAGGGCGATCGGAAGGCACGCGCGCGCGACCGTCCTACTAGTGCTCGAGGATTCGCAGCGTGCCTTCGTCGGCGTCGATCTCGACCTGGCCACCGAGGGGCAGGGTGGCGTTGTAGGCGCTGTGGCCGACGGGGTAGTTCATCAGTACGGGGATCCCGAGTGGCTCGAAGTACTGGCGCAGGACGCCGTCCACAGTGAAGCGGGGGTCCTCGGTCATCTGATCTTCTTCCCGGTCGTAGTTGCGGGTGAACTGACCGAGGATGGCGCCGCGAAGGGTCTGCAGCTTGCCGGCCAGGTGGAGCTGTTTCAGCATTCGATCGATACGGTAGGGCGCCTCGCGAGTGTCCTCGAGGAGCAGGATTGCGTCGCGAGTGTCGATGGCGAAGGGAGTGCCCTCGAGAGCCGAGATCATGGAGAGATTGCCTCCGGCCAGCCTTCCGCGGGCCTTTCCCCGGCCGAGAGGGATCGGTTGTGGGGCATCCTCGGGGACCTCGATCGTGTAGCCATTGCCAGCCCCGGCTCCCTGGCCGGTGGTCGCCCGAAGCAGGTACTCCTGGGTGAACGGCTTCATGCCCTCGGTCTCACTGTCCAACCGCCAGAAGGAGGTCGGCGAGTGGAAGGTGACGAGACCGGCCCGACGGTTGAGGGCCAGATGCAGCCCCGTGATGTCGGAGAACCCGACCAGGATCTTAGGATGGGCGCGAATCTTCTCGTAGTCGAGTTGATCGAGAATCCGCATGGTGCCGTAGCCGCCCCGTCCAGGAAAGACCGCCTTGACCTTGGGGTCGAGAAAGGCCTGCATCAACTCCTTGGCCCGGCGCTTGTCGGAGCCGGCGAGGTAACCCTCCTTGGAGAAGAGATCCTTACGAATCTTCACCCGGTACCCGCGAGCCTCTAAACCGTCTTTGGCCTGGAGAATTCTCTCCTCATTCAAATCCCCGGCCGGGGCCACGAACATGATCATGTCGCCAGGCTGTAGCGGTTCGGGCCAGATCATGTCCCGTCCGTCGGAGGGAACCACAGCCTGGGCAGGGGGTGCCTGAGCCGAGCGGCAACCCGAAACCAGAGATGCGACGAAGACGATCGCGAGCGAGGAAACAACGTGTTGTTTGGAGAGCATCTTGGTGTCACGTGGTGAGTGTCGCAGGGTCGAGACCGCTTTCGGGACCCATTGTTGCAGCCATGCTCGCCGCGGGCAACCGCTGCGAACGGCGAGATCTCGACGACAAATCCATCGTGGTACGCTGCCCGCCATGACCGGATCCCACGGTGATTCTGGCACCATGTCTCCATCGTCCGAGGAGATTCTGGTCGCCGCCGAGGAGATCCTTCCTTGGATGAGCGAGATCCGGCGAGACTTCCATCGACACCCCGAGCTCGGCCTCGAAGAGCACCGCACCGCGACGCGC
>JARFQS010000328.1 GCA_029287645.1 Thermoanaerobaculia bacterium
GTCGATCAGATCCTGGGTCAGGAGTCTGGCTCCCTCTACCCGAAGTGAATCGATCTCCTCGAGGGTGGGTGGGCCCGCTGGAGCGGAGAGGGCCTGCTCGAGCAGAACCAGAGCCTCTCTTCCCAGGCTTCGGCGATGTGCCTCGGCCCTGACTTTCAGCTTCTCGTGAAGCTCGTCGGGAACGTCTCTAATGAGTACGCCAGGCATTGTTGGTCGTCTCCTTGCAATGGTAAGCGTAATGATAGCATAGTGCTACTATCATTGAGAGTCAGCCTCACAATTCAAGACGCGAACGGAAACCCTGATCTTGCAGATTCCGGTGAGCCCACGGCAGCCACTCCGCCCGGTCCAAAGAACCGAGCGGAGTAACTGCGAGATTGACTCGAGAAATGATCGGGTGCCGCTTACGGCGTGTACCAGATCGGCGAGGTGTAGGCGCGCTCCTGGGTCGACACCGGGGCGCCCTCGGGGATCGGGATGCCGAATCGGAAGGCGTCGTAGGTCGACCAGCGTGGCGTCGGGATCTCGATCACGCGGGCGTAGTACACGGCCTTCTGCGAGGCATCGAAGTCCGGGTCGGTCCATACCTTGGCGAGCTCTGAGGCTCCGATCGTGTTCGCGAACGACGCTGTCTTGGCGTCCACAGTGTTCCCGACGGCCGGTAGCTTCCCATCAGCGCCCGGTTTGCGGTCATCCGACCAGGCGACGTCGTAGACCTTCTCATGGGTCTCGCCGCTCTTGTCGAGCCAGCCCTTGACGATCTGGATCCGGTCGAGATTGCCGCCGATCGGGTCCTTGATGGCATAGACCATGAAGGTGGGCGCGCCACTACCGGTTCGCTTCGGCAGGTCGGCACCCATCGGTACGCCTTTGCCGTATCCGACATGTGCCGGAGTGCGGCTTTGAATATCAGCCTCGGTGAAGTCCCAGCCGCCGAAGAAGCGAACCCCCATACGACTTCCCGTTGTAGCGTAGGTTTCCTTGCGTTCCATGGCGTCGAAGATCGCCTGACGCGTGTTCTCCGTCGCCCAGACAGCGGCGAGACCGGAGGCCGCCAACTGCCAGCCCTCGATCTTGCCCTTGTCGGTCTCGAACATCGGGTGCTTCATGCGTTCGGGGTTGGGCTCGTACCCTGTGTGCTTGCCGAAGAAGTTGTCCTCCTCGGCTGTCGATAGCGAGGTGTGACTATCCGTCGAACCGATCTGACCGAACTTGTAGGGGTTGGTGCCCAAGCGGGATTCGATCAGGAGACCCCGCTTCAGAGCCTCACGAGCGTACTCGCCGGCTAGCATGTCGTCGGTCTTGGCCTCCGAGACATCGAGATTTCCAACATCCCAGGTCTCGTAGTCGGCGAATTCGTCATCCGGTGACAAGAACGGAAGCGTCTCTCCGTCACCCTGGATCTGGGTGGTCTCGTAGCGCGGCTCCCACTTGGCCCGCTGGGTCACGTACTCCTCGTCGAACGCACGGCCGTTCCACTGGTCCTCGAGACGGAACATGATGCCGTTGGCGAGGTTACCGTTGTGCGCGATGGCGAGGACGTCGCCACCCGTCTTGTCCTCGTAGCTGGTCATCCAGCTCCAGAGATCACGCGGATCGGGGCTTCCCAGTGGTGGATAGGTTGTGTAGGCAACCATCTGCGAAGCCTGTTGAGCACCATCGCGGTAGATCACCACGCGGTGCATGTTGTTGCCCTTGATGAGAGACGTCCACTCGAAGCCGACGAAAGCTGTGAACTTTCCGGGATCGTTGTATTCCTCGGCGACGTCGACCACTTCCTGCCAGGCCGATTTGTACGGCTTCGTGTCGGGAAAATACATCATCGAGTCTGGAAACTCACCTTGTGAGAAGAGGGAGATGATCTCCAGAGCGACGTTGACGCCATCGCCCGCTTGGATACGGTCGTACCAGTCCTTTCCTTGCGGGTCGGCCAGTAGGTTGGGCTTGCCCGCGAAGAGATCGGGGAACCAGCCCATGTTGTCGGAGTGGTCGGAGACGACCAACCAGTCATACGGTCGCGACAGTCTGATGGGAATGCCGGTCGTTGCGACGACTTCCTCGCCGCGGGCGAATTTGTAGGCCTCGCGCAGATCGAGCCGGTTCCCGAAAGCGCCAGCATCCAGCGAGGCGACAGTATGCAGATGGGTGTCGCCCCAGAGCACGAGGTTCGGAAACTCCGCTCCCGCGTACGGCGAATAGCTCTTCCCCGGATAGGCCTTGCTCAGTTGGTCCTGCGCATTCGGCCCGGGGGGCACTTGAGCCACTGACGGCACTGCGCCGATAAGCAGGGCGGCGATGGTTGCGAGAGCGAAACCTGCCCACGAGAGTCGTTTCCTCATTCCCTTGCTCCTTCCTGTTCCACCTGAAGTGGGATCAGCAGTAGTGTCTTCCAACCCCATCCTACCTCGTCGATGGAGCTTCTGCACTGCACGCTTCCCTGGAAACAGTTCCGGTCATGGAATCTGGCCTCGATATACTGCCGATATCGGCGAGGTCGAAGAGAACGGTCCGCGCCCCGGCTCGACTCGGGGGACGGATTCATCGCTGGGGAAGGGCGACGATGCGTCTATCCAAGATGATTCATGCGGTAGACACCCACGTGGGCGGTGAGCCGGGAAGGGTGATCGTGGGTGGCGTTCTGGATGTGCCCGGCTCGACGATGTTCGAGAAGATGCGCTATCTCGAGACGGAAGCCGACGATCTACGCCTGAGGATGCTGCGGGAGCCGAGGGGCTATCCGGCAACCTGCTGCAATCTGATCCTGCCGCCGACCCATCCGGATGCCGACGCGGGCTACGTCATCATGGAGCAGGTCGAGTATCCGGGCATGTCCGGTACGAACACGATCGCGGTCGCCACGGTGCTCATCGAGACGGGCATGGTGGAGTCGAGCGAGCCGGCGACCGAGCTCCTCCTAGAGTCTCCGGCAGGATTGATCGGAATTCGGGCCGAGGTCGAGGGAGGAAAGGTTCAGCAGGTCACTTTCGAGAATGTACCCGCCTTTCCAGTCCACCTGGATGCGGAAGTGGATGTCCCGCACATCGGCAAGGTCGAGGTCGATGTCGCCTACGGCGGGATGTTCTACGTCATCGCGGACGCCGACCAGGTCGGACTGAGCCTCACTCCCGAAGAGGGCGGTGAGATCACACGGATCGGCGAGATGATCAAGGCGGCCACGGTCGAGCAACTCGAAACTCCGGTGCACCCGGAGAATCCCGGAATCCGAGGTGTGACGATTGGGCAGCTGTCGGCTCCTCCGACAGGAACGGGCGCTGACCGGAAGAACACCGTCATCGTCTCCTCCGGCAAGCTGGATTGGGATCGACCCAGCTCCTGGACGGGGGTCCTCGACCGTTCTCCATGTGGCACCGGAACCTCGGCCAAGATGGCTTGCCTTTGGGCCAAGGGGCAGCTAGCTCTGCATCAGGATTTCGTACACGAGGGAATCCTGGGCACGACCTTTACCGGAAGACTCATTCGAGAGGCCAGGGTTGGCGACATCCCCGCTGTGGTGCCGACGATCTCGGGTACTGCCTGGATCACCGGCTTCGCGCAGTATGTGGTCGACCCCGAGGACCCCTTCCCGAATGGGTTCACAGTGGGTGACATCTGGGGTGGACAAGGGAGCTAACCGATGATGCATGTGATTTCACTC
>JARFQS010000431.1 GCA_029287645.1 Thermoanaerobaculia bacterium
CCCCCCCGCGACTCGATTCGTCGGCAGCGTCAGATGTGTATAAGAGACAGAGGTGTAGGCAGCCGTCATGCCGGACAGGCCGGCGCCCAGGATGACATCTTGTCTTTCTGACATAGTGGGTTCGAGACTCGAGCTGGTTGATACCTGGCGTCTGGTCGCCAGTATGCGATCAGACAGTGCGTCGGAGCGGCTGCAAGTATCTCGGAGGCCCCTGAGCCTGTCAACTTCACCGCTGAGATTGCGATATCTTCGGTATGATTCCTGACACTTTCGGAGGATCTTGATGATCGGCGAGACGCTGGGTCACTACAAAATCGTACGACTGCTTGGCAAGGGCGGCATGGGTGAGGTCTACGTCGCAGACGACACGAAGCTCAATCGACAGGTGGCATTGAAGGTCCTGCCGTCGGAGCTGGCCGGGGATCCGGAACGCCGTGACCGCTTCGAGAGAGAGGCGCAGGCCGTTTCCGCCCTCAATCACCCCAATATCGTCACCATCCACTCGGTCGAAGAGGTCGACGGCCAGCACTTCATCACCATGGAGCTGGTCAAGGGCAAGTCTCTCTCGGAGCTGATTCCCAGGGACGGCTATTCCGTCGACAAGTTTCTCCCCATCGCCATTCCGCTCTCCGATGCGGTGGCTGTCGCTCACGAGCACGGAGTGACCCATCGCGATCTCAAGCCCGAAAACGTCATGGTCGGCGATGACGGCAGACTGCGGATCCTCGACTTCGGACTCGCCAAGCTCGCCGAGGGTCCGATCAGCATGACCGGAGAGGACCGCGACGACATGCCCACCCAGACTGTCACCCAGGAGGGTCGAGTGCTGGGTACCGTAGCCTATATGAGCCCGGAACAGGCCGAGGGCAAACCGATAGATCACCGTACAGACATTTTCTCTCTCGGCGTCATTTTCTTCGAGATGGCCACCGGCAAACGGCCATTCGAGGGCGACACCAGCATGTCGGTCCTGACCGCGATCATGCGCGACGACCCGGGCTCGGTGACCGATCTCAATGCTCGCCTGCCCCGCCAGCTCGGCCGGTTCGTCAAACGCTGTCTGCAGAAGGATCCGACACGCCGCTACCAGTCAGCCCTCGATCTGCGTAACGAGCTCGAAGAGCTGCAGGAGGAGGTCGCTACGGGGCAAGTAGCTCCAGACGGAGGGCCTGCCACCAGCGGCCCAACCCAGCGCAAGTGGGTCTTGCCGGTAGCTCTTACCCTGGCGGTCCTGGGCGTCGGCTTCGGGATCTGGAGCATCATGGGAAGCGACGAGGGGACCGACAGGCCGCTCCCATCGGCCTCCTTCCAGTCCATGCAGATTCGCAATCTCACCAGCTCGGGAAGAGCGAGTCAGGCCGCCATTTCGCCAGACGGGAAGTATGTCGCCTATCTCTCGGAGGAGGGTCGGCGCCCTTCGCTGCGCATCAAGCAGGTGGCAACCGGCAGCGACGTCGAGATCGTGCCCGAGGAAGACATCTGGTTTCGCAATGTCCTGTTTACGCCGGATGGGGACTACATCATCTACCAGGCGTCGATGCTCTTCGATGCGCCGGCCGATCTCTACCAGATTCCCACCCTGGGAGGAACACCGCGCAAGCTGATGAGCGAGGTCCACGGCGAGATCAGCCTCTCACCCGACGGCGCGCAGATCGCGTTTCTTCGACACCCCGGTGGCGGGATCGGCCTCACACAGGAGCTGTGGGTGGCCAATCTGGACGGCAGCGGCGAACGTCTGGTCACCAGGGTCGACCAGGGCTTCATGGCGACACCCGCCTGGGCGCCGGATGGCCAACAGATCGCCTTTGGCACCATGGCCTTCGAGGCGTTCAAGATGAATCTCCAGATCGTCGCCGTTGAAGGGGGTGAGATCAAACCCTTGACCGACGAGACCTGGGATGGCTTCGACAGCCTCTCCTGGTATCCCGATGGCAGCGGGTTGCTAGTCACGGCTTTCAGGCTGGGTCTCAGCGGACCTCAGATCTGGGAGATCGCCTATCCATCCGGCCAGATCAGGCGGATCACCAATGATCTCAACTCCTACCGCGGTATCAGTCTCACCGCTGAAGGGCAGAGATTGGTCACGGTGCAAAGTGAAACTCGGTCGAGCTTGTGGACTCAGGATCTGAACAATTCCGAGAGCACACCGACAGTGATCTCGACAACCACCGGCTCTGCCAACGGCGACGACGGTGTGGCGTGGAGCTCGAGCGGTCAGATCGCCTTTACGGCCAACGAAGGTACCGAGGTCCACATCTGGGTGATGAATCCTGACGGTAGCAGCGCACGCCGACTGACCAGTGCGACCTTCAACTCCGGCCCCTACCCACACCCCGACGGGCGACAACTGGTGCTCGAGCAGTTTGATGGCGAAGTTCCAAGCATCGTGCTGATGGATCTGGAAGACGGCTCGTCTCGGCTCGTCGCCGAAGACGAAGGGTTCGCCTTTGATCCTTCACTCTCAGCCGATGGCAGCGAGCTGCTATATCGATCCAATCGCCAGGGACAGCTCCACCTTCTGCGGCGCCCTCTGGCGGGCGGCGAGGCAACGCTGGTCTCCAAGGACCTGTCCCACTCACCCAGCTTCTCTCCCGACGGCTCGAGGCTGGCCGTGCATATGCTGGATCCCAGCGACGGGCGCATCCGCACCGCGATCTTGCCTGCTCAAGGTGGCGAAGTACTGCAGTGGTTCGATTTCCACTCCGAGCAGGGCTCTCCCTGGGGGCCCGATGGCGAGAGCCTCTATCACGCCGAAACCCGCGACGGTGCGATGAATATCTATCTCATGCCCCTCGATGGCAGCGAGCCGAAGCAGCTCACCCGATTCACCGAGGGCGAGATCTTCGACTACGCGGTCTCCCCGGATCACTCACAACTGCTCATCGCCCGGGGCGAGTTCCAGAACGACATCGTCCTGCTCGAGAATTTTCGCTAGAAGTCGCTTTACCGCCCTCT
>JARFQS010000456.1 GCA_029287645.1 Thermoanaerobaculia bacterium
CCCCCCCCCCCCCCCCCCCCCCCCCCCCCCCCCCCCCCCCCCCCCCCCCCCCCCCCCCCCCCCCCCCTTAACACGCCCAAGACGGCATACGAGATTAGGTCGTTGGTCTCGTGGGCTCGGAGATGTGTATAAGAGACAGCAGTGCAGCCCGCCCCTCGATAAAGACGGGATAAAGGTCGGTATACTTGCCGTTCGAAAGAGTCTCGGAATCGGTCGCCCATTTGCGCGAGGCGGGTGAGGCGATCCAGGTGTGGGGGACAACGTGAAGCGAACGCAAACTCTGGTCGTCATCGTTCTGATGGGCATGCTGCTGGCTCCGGTGGCTACCAGAGCCCAGGAGCTCTACACTTTCACCGGCAGCCTGCTTCTCGGTGTGGGCGGCTCCTTCGATGAGAGCGACGCCGGCTTCGGGAACCCCTCCTTTCAACTCGGCTTCTCCAATGTGATCGAGAAGAGGACGCACGTCGGATTCCGACTCGGATACCTCGGTTTCGGGTCGAACGATTTTCTGGGTGAGCTCAAAGGAGCCAGCATCGGCTACCTCAACGTGGCCGGTGAGTACCGTTCTGCGAAGGGCTCTTTTTCCGGCAGCATCCTGGAATCCGGCGTCTACATCGGCCTCGGCGGCTACCAGGTCAGTGGCGATACGGTGGACGGCGAGAGCGAGAGCGGAACCTCGATCGGATTGGTCCTGGGCTTGACGGGTGACATCGAGATCACTCCGAGCTTCCTCGTCAGAATGGAGCTCAGTGGCCACATCCTGAGCTCCGATGTCGCCAGGTATTTCGGCTTGGCGCAAGTCGGTGTGGCGTATCGCTTCTAGAAAAGCCTCCCTCGGCAGTCGATTTTGATCTCCGAATCCCAAGCCCCATCTTCGGGCGAGCGCAGCGCCGTGCTGGTCGGACTGAGCCTGCCGGGTCAGCCGGGCTGGCTGGTCGAGGAGCACCTGGACGAGCTGACCGAGCTCACCCGAAGTGCCGGCGTCGATGTCGCAGCCCGGGCGATGCAGCAACGCAAGACGCCACACGCCGGGACCTTCATCGGACGCGGCAAGGCCGCTGAGATCGGCGAGGCTGCGAAGGAGCTGGGAGCCGATCTGGCGATTTTCGACGACGATCTGTCGGCCAGCCAGGTCAAGAATCTGGAAGAGATCCTCGACCTCCAGGTGATGGATCGGAGCGGCTTGATCCTGGAGATCTTCGTTCAAAGAGCCCGCACCCGTGAGGCTCGAACGCAGGTGGAGCTGGCGAGGCTCGAATACCTCCTGCCCCGTCTGACACGGCGTTGGACCCATCTGTCCCGACAGGTAGGTGGCATCGGCGTTCGTGGCGGCGAGGGTGAGACCCAGCTGGAGGCCGACCGGCGAATGTTGCGCAAGCGGATCCGGCAGCTGAAGCGGGACCTGAACAAGATCGAGCGGACTCGACAGGTGCAGCGACGGGGACGGCGGGACGCTCTGCAGGTGGCCCTGGCCGGCTACACCAACGCGGGCACGTCGACACTCTTCAACCAGCTCACCAGGGCGGGGGCTCCGGTGGAGGACAGGCTCTTCGCAACGCTCGACTCGAAGCTTCGGAGGGGCGCTTTGAGCTCGGACACGGTAGCGGTGTTCGCCGACACGGTGGGATTCATTCGCAAACTGCCGCACCATCTGGTGGCCTCCTTCAAGAGCACGCTGGAAGAGATCACCTTCGCCGACCTGGTCCTGCATGTGGTCGATCGCAGCCATCCCCAGTGGCAGGAACAGCTGGACGTCGGTGAGGCCGTGCTCCAGGATCTTGGGGTGGAGGCCGACAAGGTCATGACGCTCTTCAACAAGTCCGATCTCGTCGGTGAGACGACCAGGCCCTCAGGGGAAGCGTTGTGGATATCCGCTCGGACGGGTGCAGGGCTGGAGAGCTTGAAGAGGTCGATCCTGAAGCGCCTCGAGCCCAACGGGTTCGATGGTGAGCCCGATGCGTCGGGGCTCCCGGCCACATCCTGACTCCCGGAGTCTGGAACGGGACCGACGACAGATCTCGATCTTCGATCGTTAGCTATTTCATACCTTGCTGGGCCAGGCGGTCTCTAGACTGGGCCTGTCGTGCGAGATCCGGTGCATCTACTGTCCCTGTTGGCGTTTCTGGTCAGCGGCTTTCACCTGGCGCTGGGCGTCTATCTCCTGAAGTCCAACCCGCGGGCGGCCCTGAATCGGATCTTCTTCCTGATCTGCGTGAGCCTCGCCCTTTGGTCTTTCGGATTCTCCTTTCTGCAGGGTGCCCCGACGAAGGAAGAGGCCTGGATCTGGTTCAAGGTGTCCGCCCCCGGATGGACGCTGACCCCGGCGCTTCTCCTTCACTTCTTGATCCTCCTGGTCCGCAAAGACAGTCTCCTGGACAGGAAGGGCGCCTACGTGGCTCTCTATGCCCCGGCCGTCTACTTTCTCGGCCGTGCCCTGTTCGGAGAGATGGGGGTCGTGGACTTCGTGGATACCCGATTCGGGTGGTCGGACGTCTACGGCCCCCTGTCGATCGGTTACGCGATCTACCTGGTCTACTTTTCGAGCTACATCCTCATCGGGCTGTGGCTGGTCTGGCAGTTCGGTCGCCAATCGACGGTGATCGCCGAGAAGCGCCAAGCGGCCGTTCTCGTGTACTCGGGCGCTCCAGTCCTGGTGGCGGTTGCGGCTTCGGGGATCTTCTTGCCCTGGGCGGGGATTCGCAATCCTCCCGAGGTCGCACACCTCATCGCCCTGCTCTGGGTCCTGGTGATCTGGAATGCGGTCTCGAAGTACAAGCTGATGCTGATGACACCCGCGGCGGTGGCGCCGAACATCTTGCGAACCATGGTGGATGCCGTCATCCTGCTGGGACGTGACAAGACGATCGTCACATCCAACAAGGCCGCTCGCAGGCTCTTCGGGGATGCGCACCGCAAGCTCGTAGGTCTCAGCCTGGCCGAGCTCTTCGGCGGTGGCGATCTGGAGACGGCTCGTGAGACCGAGCGCTTCCTCCTCGACGGCGCCGAGAATCTCGAAGTTTCCTATCGACCGGAAGAGGGTGACGAGGTGATTTTGCGGGTCTCGACCTCGGAGGTCCTGGACTACTACGAGCAGCCCATGGGCGAGGTTCTGGTGTTCCGCGACGTGACTGCCGAGAAAAGAGCCGAAGCCGACCTGCGTTACCTGGCAACGCACGATTCGCTGACCGACCTGCCGAACCGGTCGCTCCTGCAGGATCGACTGGACCGGGCGGTCAGCCGGTCCCAGCGAGAAGGTGTCGGCTTTGCTGTGATCATGTTCGATCTCGACGACTTCAAGCGGGTCAACGACGACATCGACCATGTGGTGGGCGATGCCGTGTTGAAGACGACCGCCAGGCGCCTGGCGCATTGTGTTCGCGGCCTCGACACGGTCTGCCGCCTGGGTGGCGACGAGTTTCTGCTCGTCGTCGAGGATCTGGTCGAGGTCGACGAGGCGGACATCATCGCCCGGCGAATTCTCCGCTCCTTCGAAGAGCCGATGAACGCTCTCGGACACTCGGTCACCGTGTCGGGGAGCATCGGCATCAGCACGTATCCAGCCGACTCCGCTGAGCCGACGACCCTGGTGAAGATGGCGGACCTGGCGCTCAATACCGCAAAGCAGGCGGGGCGCGGCCTGTACCGCTTCTTCTCTCCGAACATGGAGGCTTCGAACCGCCAGCGCATCCACATCGAGAACGGGTTACAGGACGCTATCGGCAAGGAGGAGCTCTACCTCGCGTATCAGCCCCTCTTCGATTTCGAGTCCGGCTCCATCGCGGGTGTAGAGGCACTGATTCGCTGGAATTCGCCCGACCTTGGCCAGCTCTCCCCGATGGAGTTCATTCCAGTCGCCGAGCGCTCGGGTCTGATCGTCGTAGTGGGGGAGTGGGTGCTGCGCACCGCCTGCCAGCAGAACAAGGCCTGGCAGGAGGCCGGTCTGCCGAAGGTTCCGATCAGCGTCAACGTCTCGGCCCGGCAGCTTCGTGAAGAGAACTTCGCCGAGCGGGTGGTGGAGATTCTCGGCGAGACCGGACTGGAGCCTGGCCTGCTGGAGATCGAGCTGACCGAGACCGCCGTCATGGAGAACCTCAGTCGGTCGCGGAAGATCCTGGACGATCTCGCCAATGCGGGAATCCGGTTGGTCATCGACGACTTCGGCACGGGTTACTCGTCTCTCGCCCGACTTCGGCAGCTTCCTATCGAGGCCATCAAGGTGGACCGTTCCTTCATCGAGCACATCGATGAGGACGAGAGGGATCTCTCCCTGGTGATGGCCATCGTGGCCATGGCGAGCAACCTGGGTCTGCAGGTCGTCGCCGAGGGAGTGGAGACACTCGACCAGCTCAAGGCCCTGAACGGATTGGAGAGCATGCCCGTGCCCAGGTTCCACTGTGATCGGGTTCAGGGCTTTCTGTTCAGCAAGCCCGTAGAGGGCGACGAGCTGGCGCGGCTCTTCACGCGGAGTGAGAGCCAGGACGAGCCCTTCCGCAGCATCCGACGGGTCCTTCACGAATCGGCGGCTTGACCCCCCTCCCGACCACCCGGCTTGGGTCTTGAGGTCTTGATAGAAATGAATGTAGATCCTATGCTGGCGAGGCCGTGGTGGTTGAGGGGTGTGCAAGAAGAGGGCGGCTGCGTCTAAGCTTCCTAATCATTCATTACCGTGAAAGGAGGAAGCGAGTGGAGACTACAGCCGCCCCGAGAGATTATAGCGAGGAGAAGGTGTTGTTTCTGGCCTTGGAGTTGAGCAATTCGAAGTGGAAGCTGGGTAGCACGGTGGGTGTGGGCAGCAAGGCCCGGGAGCG
>JARFQS010000475.1 GCA_029287645.1 Thermoanaerobaculia bacterium
GGCGGAAAGACGAGGACGTTGTAGCGCTCGAGATCGACGAATCGCAGGCGCCCAACGTCGATGCCACTGAAGCGGAGCTCGACCCTCTCGTCGAGCACGTACCAGAGTGATCCGTAGTCCGAGGTCGAGACAGGCATGCCGCTGAGGATCCCCACGCGGGGCATTCGAAGGGTCTCGAAGTGGGCACCGCCCAGATCTGGACCCTCCTCGGAGTCGGCCGTTGGGGCCGCCTGGAACGTCACGCCCCACCGCTCCGCGATGGGCACCAGGTGTTCATCCAGATCCTCGGAGTTGCCTTCGCGGCGAATCAGCAATGCACCGCGGTCGTAAGCACGGCCGGCGAGAGTGAAAGGCTTGTTGGCCACCTGGACCCTGACATCCGACTGCAGCAGGGCTGCGAGGGCCCCCATGACAGCGTCGTCGGTACCGTCGGCGAGATAGCCGTAGACGGCTCCTTCCATCTCGACCGATCCTCTGGCGCGAACCGGCTCCGCCTCGAGGGACCAAGAGCCTCCAGGCTTCTCTGCGGTCCAGTAGGACTCGACACCGTAGAGCAAGGGCAGGGACCAGGCGGTAGCGTCGTAGAGCCGCGCGCCATCACCTCGCTCGATCGACTCTCGAACCTCCCGGAGCGCTGTCGACGACATCGGAACATGCGGATCCAGCAGCACGCTCGCCAGGGGCGAGGCAGGCTGGTCGAGCGGCACCATCCAGGTACCTGCTTGCACCTCGCGAATGATCTGCTGTCCGGTGCGTGCATCCCGCAGGCCTGACAGCTCCGCGCCTTCTTCCAACCGGTAGACCTCTAGGCCCTGACGCCTGAGCAGCATGGCCAGCGCATCGGTCCGCTGTGGGTAGCGTCCTGGAGGCAGCAGCCAGGCTCGGGCCGGTCCCTTGGGTGAAGCGATCGCGGTGCGGCGGGTGCGGACGAAGTCATCGAGGAACTCCTGGCGATGGATGGCCAGCGTCTCGAGGTTGGCCACCGAGCTAGTGACCTGGTGCTCCACCGCTTCACCGAAGGTCCTCACGGTGCCGTCTTGCTTGCGAACCAGTGTTCCGTCGGTGCCCGACATCTCGTAGAGGATTCCGAGTGCGCCCAGGTAGGCAGGCCAGGACGATCCATAGCCAGGGAAGAACTCCTCGTTCCACTCGCCAGTGTAGTAGCCGTATCCCCGCTCATCCAACGCCTTGGCTTGATCTCCGGCGAACTGAGCCCACCATTTCCTCATGTAGTCGGGCAGTAGCGGGTTGAACGGCTCTCGCGGTGGCGTGAAGAGGTAGGTGGAGTCGCTTCCCATCTCGTGGCAGTCGAGCACGATCTGGGGATTCCAGCCGGCCAGGACCTCGGAGCGCGCACTCTCGGGATGGATCATGGTGAACCAGTCGCGATTGAGATCGAAGAGGTAGTGATTCCCACGGCCCCAGGGCCAGACGGTGGTGTGGGAGAGGTCGTCCTGGTCCGGGTTGGGGACCTTGTGGGCGAAAGCGGCGGTCTGAGCGAGATAGCGCTCACGGCCATCGGGATTCTCCACGGGGTCGATGAGGACCACGAGATCCTCTCGCAGGGACCGTGCCCGCTCGTCTTCGCCGGCGATCAGCCAGTAGGCCAACGAGGCGGCGGCGTCGGTGCTGGAGAGCTCGTTGCCGTGGATGCCATAGGCCATCCAGGCCACGGCCTTGGCGCCCTCGATGGCACCCGCGTCCTCGCTATCGCTTCGCCCTCGTGGGTCCATTCTCTGTGCGTGGGCCCGGCGAAAGCCCTCGAGGTCGGCGATCGTCTCCGCGTCGCTCACCGCCAGTAGCACCAGGGGTCTGCCCTCGTGAGTGTGGGCATAGGTCTGAAGTGTGGCTCGCGGTGACGAATCTGCCAGAGCCTCGAAGTAGCGTATGACCTCTTCATGGCGCAGAGGTCGACTCCCCGGGGTCACCCCGGTCGCGGCTTCCTGGGTTGGAATCGAGGCATCGAAGGTAGCCCAGGGAAAGAGCTCGGCCGTAGAAATACCCTCGACCAGGGAAAGAGAGCTGGCGCCTTGGACGGCTACGGTACCCAGTAAGAATAGGGCCAGCGACAAGGGGCGAACGATTCTGGACATGGAGTACCTCTGATCTTCCTGCAGACTGTCGTTTGTAGCGGTTTTCCCTCGGGAGCGGCTTCGACGCGTCGGCGCCCATAGTATCCGAGTTGTGACGCGAGCAGCAGCAGGACTTGACACTCGAATCCACTCTTCGTAGGGTCGGCGAATCTCGACCGTCACACAGACGAACTTGGATTGGGAGGCCGTCGGCGACGATGAAGTGGTTGCAGCGTGTAGGTCTGGCCGGGGTGATCTTCTTCACCGTCAAGGGGTGGGTCTGGCTCGGCGTGGCCCTGATGGCGATGGTCCTGGTAGGTACATGAAGCGAAATCGGAGAGCTCTCCTTAGATCGTGAGAGCTGGGTTGGAGGAAGACAATGACTGAAGAACCACAAAGCGTCATGCAGCGCCTGCGTGAGTCGACGCGAGACCTACACGATGCTGCGGAGCATCACGATTTCCAGCGCGCCTTCGCTCAGGGCTCACTTCCCAAAGACCGCTACATCAGCTATCTGGGCCAGATGTACCTGGTGCACGAGGCCCTCGAGAGCCAGCTTCGCAAGGCCGCCGAGACATCCGAGGCGATTCGCTCGGTGGTCGATGAGAGGCAGTACCAGGTTCCCTACCTCCTCGAGGATCTGGAGTTCTTCGGAGTCGATCCGGGTTCCATCGAGCCTCTGCCAGGAACAAAGCGCCTGATCGACGAGATCGAGCAGATGGCCTCGGAGCCGGCATCTCTCCTGGGCTTGCACTACGTCCTCGAAGGCAGCAACAACGGCTCTCGTTTCATTGCAAAGGGTCTGATGGGAGCCTACGGGATGGCACCCGGTCCAGGTCTGCGCTACATGGATCCCTACGGCGCCGAGCAGCGGGAGCGTTGGCTCGCCTTCCGCACGACCATGGACGAGGTCGGCTTCTCGGCCGAGGACTCGGACCGGCTGCTCGAGTCGGCCAGACATATGTTCCAGGGGATCGTCGAGATCAGCGACGATCTGCTGGCCGAAGCCGTCTCCTGAGCTGCAATCTCTCCGCTGCCAGCGGTCTTTCACTGTACGATGGTCTCGCCAGGTCTGCATGGCCTGGGAGGAGATCATGGCAGCCAGGACCTCTCGTGTCCGACACCGCCTGGAGCTGTGGAATGGTGTTCCGGATCTGCACGATCTCGGCCGCTACCGCCGCCGACTGGCCGAGATCGATCGTCTCGGGTCACGTCTGAGGCGTCTCGACGACAATACCCTTCGACAAGCCTCACACCGACTGGGCATTGAGATCCGGTCTGGAGCCTCCGAGGACGACATCCTCGAAGAGGCCGCCGCTCTCGTCAGGGAAGCTGCCTGGAGGATTCTGGGGCAGCGTCCGTTCGGGGTCCAGGTGCTAGCCGGGTTGGCCATGCACGATGGGCGCCTCGTCGAGATGGCGACCGGCGAGGGAAAGACCCTCACAGCGGTATTGCCGGCCTACCTCGGCGGACTGAGCGGTCGTGGAGTTCATGTCCTCACCTTCAATGACTACCTGGCGCATCGCGACGCCGAGTGGATGGGCCCGATCTATCGCTTTCTGGGCCTCACCGTCGGCTGGGTCGGAGGGGGCATGAGCCCCTCGGACCGGCAGGCGGCCTACGGTTGCGACATCACCTACGTCACGGCCAAGGAGGCCGGGTTCGACCTGCTGCGATCGCATCTCGCCTCCGAGCCCGACGACATCGTGCACCGGGATTTTCACTTCGGTATCGTCGACGAAGCCGACTCCATCCTCATCGACGAGGCGCGAGTGCCTCTGGTGATTGCGGGTGTGCTCGGTACCCCGGAGGAGACTCCCTACGGACTGGCAGAGCTCGTGGATCGACTCGACCCTGACGAGCACTTTGCCACGGACGAGTATTCTCGGAACATCGAGCTGACGGCAGTCGGAATCGATCGCGTGGAAAGGCTGCTCGACTGCGGCAACTTGCTGGCGGCCGAGAACCTGGGACTTCTGACGGGTATCAATTGTGCCCTCCATGCGAAGGTGCTGCTGCGTCGTGATGTGGACTACATCGTTCGGGACGGCCGCATCCAGCTGGTGGATGAGCTCACCGGGAGGGTCGTGGAGGACCGGCATTGGCCCGATGGCCTGCAGGCGGCCCTGGAAGCCAAGGAGGGCTTGAAGCTCCGTCCGGAGGGCAGGGTCCTGAGCTCGATCACCCTGCAGCATTTCATTCGCCTCTACCCCAAGCTGGCCGGCATGACCGCGACCGCGAGCCCTGCGGCCGAGGAGCTGAGCAGGACCTACGGAATGGATGTGGTGGTCATCCCAGAGAATCGTCCCTCGATTCGCATCGACCATCCCGACGTTGTCTTCACCCATCGATCGGCCAAGCATCGAGCGCTGGTCGACGAGATCAGACAGGTCCATGGCGCCGGCAGACCGATCCTCGTGGGCACGGCGAGTGTCAAGGAATCCGAGGAGCTTGCCGAGCTGCTGCGGCGGGCCGGGATCGAGCCTCAGGTGCTCAACGCGAGGAACGACGAGATGGAAGCCGCCATCATCGCCGAGGCCGGGGCTCTGGGGGCCGTGACGATCTCCACGAACATGGCGGGTCGAGGCACCGACATTCGCCTCGGTGGGGCGGACGAAGCGGATCGTGATGCAGTTGTGGCCCTCGGCGGTCTCTATGTCATCGGCACGAACCGTCACGAGAGTCTGCGGATCGACGAACAGCTCCGGGGCCGTGCGGGCCGGCAGGGAGATCCTGGCTCGTCTCGGTTCTTCATCAGCCTCGAGGACGATCTGATCGTGCGTTACGGCGTCCGCAATCTCATTCCTCCGAAGCTTCTGCCGGAAGTGCAGGACGAGCCCCTCGACAATCCGGTCATACGACGTGAGATCGCTCGGGCGCAGCGCATCGTGGAGGGGCAGAACGTCGAGACCCGCAAGACACTGTATGGCTACTCGGAAGTTCTCGAGGAGCAACGCAAGATCCTTCAGCAGAGGAGAGAGGATCTCCTGCTGGGTCGGGCCTCGAGCCGCCTCTCCGAGCTCCTGCCCAAGCGTTTCGAGGAGCGCTCTTCGTCCGTGGGGCAGGATGTGCTGATCGAGGTCGAGAGGCGGATTCTGCTGTTTCAGATCGACCGGTTCTGGAGCGACCACCTCGCAACGATGGGGGAGATCCGCGAGGGGATTCACCTACGGCGAGTCAGTGGTCAGGACCCCTTCGCGGAGTACGTTCTGCTGGCCGCCGACGCCTTCGCCGATTTGGAGAGCCAGGTCGAAGAAGAGGCCGTTCGCGCCTTCGAAGGCGTGACGATCGGTCCCGAGGGCATCGATCTCGACAAGGAAGGCCTCCGGGGCCCGTCCTCGACCTGGACCTACCTGATCAACGATGACCCCTTCCGCGATCAGCTGTCGATGGCGCTGGGCGGCAACGTCGCCTTCGCGGCAGGAGCGGCCCTGCCCTTCACGACCGGCCCCCTGCTGATCCTCTGGGGCCTCTACAATCGATACTTCAGGGACCGTTCCAGGAAGACCTGAAGCAGCGAGCTCGCCAGGCTGGTCTCCGTCTACGGCTCCAGACGCTCGAGGCCCACACCGGTGCGATCGAATCCGGCCGCCCACAGGAGCGAGAACACCGGCCCGCCGTAGCAGAAGACTGCCCAGGGTAGGAGCTCCAACGTCGGCACGCCGAGGGTGGTGGACATGAAGATGCCGGATACGGTCCAGGGAAGGAGGGGCTCGACGATGGTGACCGAGTCCTCCAGGGAGCGCGAGAGGTTCACTGGCGCCAGGTCCCGTTGTCGGTAGGCCTTCTGGAACATGCCTCCGACAATCAGCGCGGTGACTCCCCCGTGACTGGTGAGGGAGATCATGGTCGTACCCGCCGCCATCGTGGCCGCGATGAGGCCGAAGGTGGAACGGACAGTTCCGAGGAGGGCCTCCAGGAGCCGATCCAGCGCGCCCGAGACATCCATGCCTGCCGCCAGCAGAAAGGCTGCCAGGATGAGCACGAGAGTGCTCGCCATGGAGTAGAGACCGCCCCTGTCCAGCAGCTGGACAAACGGTTCGCTCAAAGAGGCCGCATCCAGACCCAGGTCGGCCACCATCGCGGAATCGAAGCCGCGAACGGCCGAGGTCAGCACACTCTGGACCCCGAATCCCTGTAGGGCTCCTCCCAGGACCATGGCGACCAGCGAAGAGGCCGCCAGGGCCAGGGCTGGAGAGACCTTCAAAGCGATACCCGCCAGGACGACCACCAGGGGAAGTAGGGTCCATAGGCCGAGGCTGAAGACCCGATCCATCTCCGTCAACAGGGTCTGAGCGGACTCGGGAACGACCCCGGTTGCCTCGGCGGCTCGGCGGCCCAGCGTGGAGTAAACCAATAGGGCTACAAGCGAAGACGGGACGGCGGTATAGAGCATGTTGCGGATGTGGGCGTAGAGGTCGGCACCCGCTCCGATGGCGCAGATGTTGGTCGAATCCGACAGCGGGGACATCTTGTCGCCCAGGTAGGCACCAGAGATCACGGCGCCGGCAGTAGCGGCTATGGGAGCATGGACCGCCGCGGCCGCGCCCATGAGTGCCACACCCAGGGTTCCCGCCGACCCCCAGGAAGTACCCGTGCACAACGACATGACCGCCGTTACCAGGAAGGCGGAAAGGACGAAGAATCGTGGGCTCAGAAGCTGAATCCCGGCCGAGATGAGAGCCGGAATGGTTCCTGAAACCACCCAGGTGCCGATCAGCATGCCGATGGTCAGCAGGATCAGGATGACCGGCAGTACCGCCGCGAGCTTCTCCCCCGTCGAGCGTTGGATGTCCATCCAGTTCGCGCCACGCCGCACTGCCTGGATTCCGGCTACGCTGGCGGCCACCAGCAATGCCAGGACCAGCATGTCCGCGTCGAGCTCGAAGAAGAGGCCGCCGATGACAAAGCAGGCGACCAGGGTGATCAGCGGCAGGGCGGCGGCGGCCACCGCGAGGGGTCTCGAGGGGTGCTCCTGAGCGGCCACCAAGTCTCGGCTGTCCTAGAAGGCCTCGAAGGACCGGTCGAGGTCCAGAATCAGGGCTTCGGCACCTTCGAGTCCGACCGACAGCCGCACGGTTCCAGGAGGAATGCGTTGCGCTGCCAGATAGTCGGCATTGGTGCCATGGTTGGGGGACAGAGCGAGACTCTCGACACCGCCCCAGCTGACGCCGACCCGGAAGAGCTGCAATCGATCGATGAAAGCTGCCACCTCCGGGTAGCTCTCGGTGTCGAGCTCGAAGCTGAACAGACCGGCGAAGCCACGCAGTTGAGTCTTCAAGAGCTCGGGCTCCTCGGCCAGGGCCGGGTGAAAGACCCGGCGCACCTTGGGGTGGTTGTCGAGATACCGGGCAATCTTCAGTCCATCCGCATGATGCTGCAACATCCGGGTGGGCAGAGTCCGCAGCCCCCGATTGACCAACCAGGCATCCACGGGACCGAGCGCACCTCCGAGGAGCAGATAGGCATCGAAGAAGATGCGCTCCAAGAGCTCGTCGGAGCCGACGATGGCGCCGGCAATCACATCGCTGTGTCCACCCATGTATTTGGTTGCCGCGTGCACCACCAAGTCGACCCCTTGATCCAGGGGC
>JARFQS010000005.1 GCA_029287645.1 Thermoanaerobaculia bacterium
GTTCCAGGGTGCCGTCGATGTAGGAGCCTTCGAGGATGTAGAAGGCCTCGACGTTCGACATGTCGACTTCTTCGGGAGCAACCCCCTGGCGATTGGCCGCCGCCAGTCGGATTTTGGACAGCGTGGCCTCGACCTCTTCGGCCCGGTACTCATTGGTCAGCAGATACTCGTCACGAATGGTCTCCCACGGTACTCCGAGCACTGAGAGGAGAATCGCCGTGGCGGTTCCCGTGCGGTGAACACCGTACGAGCAGTGATAGACGAGAGGGCGGTTCGCCGGATCAGCGACCTCTCGTAAGAGTGCCGCGTACTGCTCCCTGCCCTCATCAGCCAGCAACCGATGAAACTCGGGGTTCATCTCCGGCGGGACCTTCTCGAACTCGGCCGATTGAATGGCGGCCGTCACCGCCATGGTCAACGTGCCAGCCCGCTCCCCGTAGATGGGTCGAGACACCTCCTGGGCACTGGAAGGCAGTCGGTCCGGTCCGTTCTTCTCGATCTCCTCCGGCAAGAGGAAATTGACGACGGTGCGGATCCCCAACTGCTCCAGCTTGGCTACATCGTCATCGTTCAAATGAGACAGCTCGCCGGAGCGGTAGACCTCACCAGGCTTGATTCGCCGCCCGTCGGCAGTCTCGTAGCCCCCGAGGTCGCGGAAATTCGGTTGCCCTTCGAGGCGTATCTCTTCCACATGGGCGGACGCTGGAACGGAAGTGGGCTCTGTTGAAGGCGCATCAACGGACTTCTGTCCGCCCCCGCATGCAGAAGCAGAAACCAGAACCGTGGCGAGGAGCCAGTTCTTGGCTTGAGACACGATGAAACCCTCTCGAGTGACGGCTAAGGGTTGCCTCTAGTCGTCGGCAGGCCGCAGCGGGAATTGAAAATCGGAGCCGAACTGCTCATTGAAGTCCTCATGGATCTGGTCCATGAGCTGCAGCGTCTCCCATTCGTACCCTTGCAGGATCCACTCCGGCGTTTCGTACTTCTCACCGCCGGCAGCCTCTTGTTGGCGGGCGACCACCGAGGGTGGCGGAAAGGGCTGCGAGTTGAGCATGGCAACGCGGGTGCGGACGCCTTCCTTCGTGACGTTCCAGACCATGCCGTCGACAGCGAAGTCCACCGGTCCGTCGTAGACCTTGCGCACCTCGGTCACGACCGCCGGTAGCGTCTCGGGATCGTTCTGGAAATGGTAGGCAACCGCGTGCTTGGGCTCGGTGAGCGCCATGATCTTGCCGAAGACCGGGGCCGTGGTGTGCACCAGAGTGCTCACGTAGATGGCTTCGGCCGGCTGGAACTTGTACTTGCTGACGAAGTACTCGTTCGGCAGGAAGCACTCATGGATGGCCAGATCGGCCCCCTTGGCCGCCTCCGTCCACCACCGGTTGGCCAGGGTGTCACCCGAGAAGGCGATCTTCATGCCTTTCCACTCCAGGATGAAGCTCACGGAGCCCTCGAGATGAATCGCCGGGATGGTGCGGATGACGACCCCGTCCTCGTCGTAGATGACGTTGTTGGGGATCGACCAGTCGAACTCGTGGACGTTCATACCCAGAGAACGGGTGTCGAGGCCGCCTTTGCTGGTCTCGAGCATCCAGTTGTAGAACTGCAGGATGCCGTCCATGGCGGCTTGGGTGCCCCAGGTTTCGGGCATTCCGCCACCACCAGGTCCCCAGATGTCCAAAGGCTTCGAGCGACCGTTCTGCATGCCGTAGATCCACAGCGTCGGAAGGTCGCCCATGTGATCGGCGTGCTGATGGCTGAGGACGATCTTGGTCATGTAGTCGAGTGGCATGCCGAGGGCATACAAGGTAGTAAACGAGCCGGTACCGACGTCGAAGATGAACTTCTCTCCGTTGCCGAGCTCGATCAGGAAGCAGGCCGCAGCCTGCTTGAGCCGCGGCATCGGCATCCCGGAGCCACAGGCGATGACTCGCATCTCGTCAGGGCCGAGCTCCTCGGTTCCAGGAAAATAGACCTCGTGGTCCGGGTAGACGCCGGTTGGAGACCAGCCGGTGGCCACTTGGCCGGCCCCTGAGGCCTCGGCCTCGTCGAGCAGCCAGGAGCTGCCTCGCAACCCGTTCTGATGACCGATGAAGTAGCCGGCGGTCGCAACGAGGGCGACTATGCCGAAGGCGGAAAGCTTGCTAAGTCCTCTTCTCATCTCTTGACCCTCTCTTTTGAATCTCTCTACTTCATCGGGATGGCCTGCTTCGTCAAGAAGGCCTCAACGGCCGCCTTGCTTTCAGGCCTGAGGTTTTCGATGCCTTCGTAGGGCACGCCTCTTGCCGGTCCCTCCGATGGGTACTTCTCCATTCTCATCTTGTGCCGCATGATCACCCGCACGAACTCGGCCCCTCCCCAGGCGCCCACTTCAGTGGAAACGGGCCACTCCTCACGGGTATCTCGAAAGAGGTCGTAGAAGTTGGCACCGATGGGGTTCTCCCCAGCCTTGGGTACGGCGATTTTGTATTGCTCCTTGACAACCATTTCGAGTTGGTTACCGGAGTAGATGAAGACGTAGTCACGACGACCGTAGGTCTCGCCCTCGAGCATCAGTGCCGTCTGATCCACACCGTCGATGATCCGGTCGGTGGGAATCTGGTCGGTGGCTCCGGCGAAGCGGGCCAGGCTTGTGTAGAGATCCGAGACGTGCACGATGTCACCGACGATCGAATCCGCTTCGATCATCCCGGGCCAGCGGACGAACGCATCGACCCGAACACCGCCCTCGGTGGTGTAGCCCTTGCCACCTCTGAAGATCATCGGCGTGTAGCCCGAGCCGGGCGAGTACTTGGTGAAGTGGCCGTTGTCGCCCATGATGACGACGATGGTGTTGTCGGCCACGCCCAGAGTCTCCATCTCGGCTAAAAGCTCACCGATCCAGCCATCGAGCAGCTTCATTTTCTCGACATAGGTGCCACCGTTCGGGGTGGTGTACTGCTCGGTCGTTGTGCGCGGACCGGTCAATGGGTAGAGCGGCCAATACTGGAGAAAGAACGGCTCGTCCTTGGCGGCCAGTTCCCGAAGATGCTGTTTGGCCTGCTCCTGGTAGCGCACATTCATCTCGTGATACTTGGCCTCGGTCCAGCGCTCGCCGGGCTGCATGTGCACCTCGCGGACTGGCTCGCCTCGTTTGCCTTCGACTCCGGTCACCATGGCCCCTGCGTCGGGCCGCAGCCACTCGTCGATCGTGAATCGGTCGTCGTAGTTGTTCTTGCCAATGCCTATGCTGATCTCCTCGTCGGCTGCGTCGTCGTGAAAGATGGTCAGCTGCCCCTGCTGGTGGATGGGGAACGCGGCGAAGTCGAAACCCTGGTGGTTGGGCCAGGCTTCCTTGATGTCGCCCATATGCCACTTACCGATGTGAACGGTGTTGTAGCCGACTTCCGACAGAACCTCGGCAAGCGTGACCTCTTTTCCGGCCAGTCCGAAGCCGGCGATGTCGACAGCGGTGTCGCCCATGCCGTTGCGATGAGGCTGGCGGCCCGTCATGAACGCCACCCGGGTCGGGGTGCAGGACGGTTCCGTATACATGCGGGCCATCCGCATACCCTCGTCGGCGAACTGATTGATGGAAGGAGTCTCGTAACCACGGATGGCATTGAGCTCGGGGATGCCGAGATCACCAAAGCCGATATCGTCGATCAGGATGTAGAAGATGTTCGGTGGCTTACCACCGTTCTTGGCACGGAACTCGGCTAGCTTGGCGTCGACCAACTTGTCGTCAGCAGCCCACTTCTCGCCATTCTGGGCTTCGAGGACGTAGTACTCGGAGTCGTGGACGATCTGGGATGTGGCCGAAGTCGCACAGAGTGCGGTCACGCAGGCGACCAGGCAAAGCGTGATGGATGCTACTCGTGTCATAGGGCCCTTCCTCTCTTCTCGCTGATTCTTGAGTTCCTTCTCAGCGTCTGGATTAGTTTCGAGATCTCATCACGAATTCCAATGGCGCGCCAGCAGCTCTCTAGAATCTGTAACACAGGTTGAGCAGTGCAGAGACTCGGTCGCCCAACCCACCCTCCACGGTCAGGTCCCAGCGTTCACCCACGATGGTGTTCACACCGAGGGTCGGATTCCGGTCGGCGCGGGCGCGGGCGAAGGAGACGGACAGGCTGCCGGCCCACCGCTTCGCGGGAGTATCCGGTCAGCCGCTCGACCTGGAGCCGCTTCAGATACAAGGTCACCGTCCGCGCTAGCAGATCACTTCCCAGGTGGCTGCCAGGACATAAAGACCTCAACCGCTTTCTTGCTCTCGGGCCTCAGATTTTCGATGCCGCCGTAGGGAACGTCTCTTGAAAGCGGCGCGTGTGGATACTTATGGATCATCATCATGTGACGCTTCACCATGTCCTGGAAGCTCGCCCCGGACCAGAGCGACTGCGCTATCAGCACCTGTAGCGGCGACTCCTCGCGTGGGTCGCGCAGCAAGTTGTAGACGGCTGCACCGGCCCCGGGAACGCCGGGCGCCGGCAGGTGCATCTTGAATTCCTGTTTGACCACTGAACGCAGCGAGGGGCCCTCGTAGACATAGACATAGTCACGGCGACTGTTGCCCTCACCGTGAAGCAGTAATGCAGTCTGATCAATGCCGTCGACGATTCGATCGCGCGGAATATACTCGGTTCCCTGCGCGATCCTGGCGAACGTCGTGTAGAGGTCTGCGACGTGGATGATGTCGCCCGCGGCGCTGCCAGCCTCTATGACACCAGTCCAGCGCACGAACGCGTCGACGCGCACACCACCCTCGAGGTGATCAGCCTTGCCACCCCGGTAAACCAACTCACTCATGCCGGACAGTCCAGCGTACTGCTTGAAGCTGCCGTTATCGGCCATGAATACGAGCAGCGTGTTGTCGGAGATACCCAGTCGGTCAACCTCGTCGAAGAGCTCGCCGATCCAGCCGTCGAGCATCTGCAGCTTCTCGGCCATGAAGCCACCGTTGCGGGACTGATTCTGCTCCTCGTCATCCTCGAAGTTGAGTGGATAGAGCGGCCAGTTTTCGAGGAAGAACGGCTCGTCCTCGCCAGCCAATCGGTTGAGCTCCTCCATGTCCTGGCTCTTGTAACGCACATTCATCTCGTGGTAGTGGGCCTGTGTCCACTCCTCGCCTGCCTCGAAATTCACCTCGCGCGCCTTGCCGCCTTTCACCGCTTCCACACCAGTGACGAGACCGAAGGGTTTGAAGGCCTGGTCGATCGCGAACTCGCCGGACTGCGTTGACGGGTGCCACCCAATGAGCGCATTGGCCTGTGCGGCCTCCCGCGTCATCAGGCTCAGCTGCACCTGCTGGTGGATCGGGAAGAAGGCCCTGTCGAAGCCCTGGTTGTGCGGGTAGGCCTCTTCGATATCACCCAGGTGCCACTTGCCGACGTGGGAGGTGTTGTAGCCCGCCTTGCTCAGCACCTCGGCGATGGTTACTTCGTCGCCGCCCAAGCCTTCTCCGACCAGTGCCACCTTGACCTCCTGCAGGCCGGTCCGAACCGGGTGACGACCGGTCATGAACGCGGTGCGAGTCGGCGTGCAGGAGGGCTCCGTGTACATCCGCATCAAGCTCATGCCTTGATCGGCGAATTCATTGATGTTCGGCGTATCGATGCCGGTTACATAGTTCAGTGTCCGGTTGCCCATCGTGCCGAAACTCACGTCGTCGATCAGGACGTATAGGATGTTCGGCCGTTTACCACCGTTTTCTCTGCGAATCTCGGCGAGCTTCGCATCAATGGCAGCATCTTGCTCGGCCCAGCGCTCGCCATGCTGGGCTTCCAGGAAGCGATACTCACCGTCGTGGATCAGTTCTGCAGCACCGACCGCGGTGGCGACACCGCAGGACAGGGCAACCGTCAGAACCAGCACGATGTTCAAAGCTCGGTGGAAACGAGTCATGTTGTCCTCCTAGTGGGGAACCGATTCGTGTCGAGACAGGTCCGAGGATAACGTAGGCC
>JARFQS010000020.1 GCA_029287645.1 Thermoanaerobaculia bacterium
GAGCGGGACATGTTGCTGCAGCGCCACGACCTGACGTTCACCTATCCGGAAGACCGGAAGGAGTGCGTCACGGCGATCATGGTCGACTATGGAATCCCCGGAGGGGACTCCTCGATGGCCCGCACGGTATCGCTGCCCGCCGCCATCGGAGCCAGGATGATCCTCGAGGGCAAGATCACGATCCGGGGTGTCCAGATTCCGATTCTCCCGGATATCTACGTGCCCGTTCTCGACGAGCTCGAGGCTCTCGGGATCGGCTTCGAGGAGACTCGCGAAGCGGTCTGAGAGCTACACAGACAGGAACTGAAGAGAAATCCCGAGGCCGCCGGCTCACCATGTGGGTTGGCGGCCTCGCTAAGTCAGAGGGTCAATCCTGGTGGAGACCGATGAAGTTCCCACAGGTGTCGTCGAAGACAGCGTCCAGGCCCCATTCAGATTTCGTCGGCTCAACTTTGAACGACACGCCCAAGGCCTTCAGTCGCTCGAACTCCTGCCCCAGGTCCCCGACCATGAAGACCGTCGCCGGGATGCCGTCCCTGTAGATGGCCTTCTGGTAGGCCTGGGCTGCCGGATGGACATTGGGCTCCAGGACCAACTCGATATCGTCGGAACCTTCGGGCGAGACGACAGTCAGCCAACGAAACTCTCCAGCCGCAATGTCGGTCTTCTTCACGAAACCCAAGACGTCGGTGTAGAAGGCGAGGGCCTTCGCCTGATCGTCCACGAATATACTTGCCAGCTTGATCTTCATACCGGATATTCTCTGAGTCTCTTCGAGCTAGGGCAAGGCCTTTGCCATCACGACCGCGAGTTCGGTAGTCTGAACCTCGACTCGAGGACCCCACCACAGTGACCTTGTCAGCCACAGCCGCCCGCCTTCTGCTTGTTCTGATTCTTGTGAGCTTCGGAGCTGCAAGCCCCCTCTGGCCTCAGAGGAGTGAGGCTTCGCGCGAAGCCGTGTCCCCGACCGCCGATACCACCGCAGCGGACCGTCTCGAACAGACTCGACAGGAGATGACAGCCAGCCTCGCGAGGCTCGAGGCCTGGCGCCGGGAGCTCGCTGAAAGGGAGCAAAGACTCCAGACGGCCAGGGCTGAGCTCGCAGCCGCTGAAGAGAGCGGCGATGCAAGGCAGATCGAGGATGCCAGGAATGCACTGGAGCTGACCGAGGATTGGGTGTCGGGGCTTCACGACACCGTTGCAGCCGAGCAGCAGCTTTACGACCGGACTGCGGAACGATTCCGGATTGCCTTGGAGCAAGCCGAGTTGACGACGGGTGACGGATCCCAGCCCGGGGCCGATGAGGGCTCGGGCACGTCCCTTCTAGAGAGCATCCAGAGACGAGATCAAGTCACCCAGGCCGAGCAGGAGGCGATGTTGGCCCGCCAGCGGGTCGATGCTCTGCGCGCCGAGATCGAGATCCTCGGAACCCGCCAGGAGAACATCCACCGCAACGCCGATCGAATCAACCAGTGGCTCGATGAAGGACGTCAGCTGGGTCGCGATAGGCGCCAGAAACTCACCGAGGACAGGCAGCGTCTGGTGGAAGAGGAGCGACTGCTCGAGGCTCGCATCACCGACCTACGCGATCGTCTAGTCCTGGCGAAGACGACCCAACGTATCAAGGAGGAAACGGCCAAGCGCGAGGCCGTCGAGTACAGACGCTGGCAGCGACAGTTGCTCGCTTCGTTGGGTTTGTTGCTAGCGATCGTGGCCCTACTGTTGGTCCTGCGGTTCCTGGTGTCCCGCTATATCAAGGACCCCGATCGTCGGTATGCCGCCAATCGGTCTCTGTCGATCGCCATGACGTTGGTTTTGACAATCGGGCTGGCGATCATCTTCCTGCGACAGTATCCGCACTTGTTCACCGGGATCGGCGTCGTCCTGGCCGGTGTGGCGATCGCCCTGCAGGAGGTCATCCTTTCCTTCTTCGGCTTCTTCGCGATTCGTGGCGCCCGCGGATACAGGGTAGGAGACTGGGTCCGCATTGGGGACTACTACGGTGAAGTCGTGGACATCGGCCTGCTGGTGACCATTCTGGAGGAGGTCACTCCCTTCGCTGTGATGGGGAATCAGGGAGGAGCCAAGACCGGGGCACTCACCTGGATCAACAACAACGCCATCTTCCGAGAGAAGATGACCAACTACACCAGGGGCTTCCCGTATATCTGGTGTGTCTTGGCCTACACCGTCACCTTCGAGAGCAACTGGGAGCGGGCCGAGGAGATTCTGCACGAGTGCGTCGAGAGTCACGACGAGATCCTCACCACGGCCAAACTGGCCCGAAAGCGGGTCGCTCAGGCCGCCTCAGAGTTCGCCATCAAGGTCGACAACACGGAACCCAGAGTCCGCACCTGGACCGCTGACAGCGGAATCGAGCTTCGGCTCCGATTCATGGCCCACCCTCGCCGTCGCCGGGCCCTGATCGATGCAGTCAACCGAGACATCCTAAAGGCCATCTCCGCCGCCGAGGATGTTGATTTCGCCTACAACACCCTGCGGGTGATTCCGACACCACAAGGGCTCGAGCCCTCACCAACCGAGCTCATTCGCAGCGAACGAGATTCTCGCTGATCGCCCCCGGTTCTCCCGTTCGGTGGGTGGCCCGGCGGACCGCGAACTGTAGAATCGGCGGACATTCGGAATAACTCCAAGGAGCGCCTGCATGACCGATATCGGGATCGAAGAACTGAGTGGAGCCGTGAGTGGTGAGATCGTCAGGCCTGGAGACGAGGGGTACGACGAGGCCCGCAGCGTTTGGAACGTGCGGTTCGATCGCCGGCCCAAGGTGATCGTTCGCTGCAACGAGGCCGCCGATGTCCAGGCCGCTGTCAGATTTGCCCGGCAGGAGGACCTCGAGATCTCCGTCAAGGGTGGCGGCCACGCCTACGCAGCAAACACCGTGGGTGAGGGCGGCCTTCTGATCGACCTGTCCTCGATGAGGGAAATCACCGTCGACCCCGAAGCAAAGACGGCGCGAGCGGGAGCCGGTGTGAAGTGGGGAGAGTTTCACGTCGCGACCGAGGAGCACGGTCTGGCGCCGGTCGGCGGCACCGTTTCGACGGTGGGTGTGGCCGGCTTCACCCTCGGTGGTGGTAGTGGCTATCTCTCCCGAAAGTACGGAATGGGCGTCGACAACCTTCTCTCCGCCGATGTCGTCACCGCAGACGGTGATCTCGTCCATGCCAGCGATAGTGAGAATCCGGACCTGTTCTGGGCGCTGCGCGGCGGTGGCGGCAACTTCGGAGTGGTCACCTCCTTCGAGTTCCAGCTGCACGAGGTCGGCCCCGAAGTGTTGACGGGACAGATCGTCTACCGCTTCGAGGATGCGGCATCGGTGCTCCGCCTGTACCGTGAGTTCATGGACCAGGCTCCGGACGAGGTCGGGTGCTACGCCTTCATCCTGCGCATCCCGCCGATCCCAGAGTTTCCCGAGGAGTTTCATGGCCAACTGGCCGTCGACATCTTTGTGTTCCACCCTGATCCCGCTGCCGAGGACACCTTCCGACAACTCCTCGACTTCGGCGATCCCATCCTCGCGTTCACCATGCCCCAGGCGCTCACGGAGCTTCTGCAAGCCTTCGACGCCGGTCTGCCTGCCGGCCAGCGATACGAATCGGGTTCGCACGACCTTCGCACGCTCTCCGATGAGACGATCGACACCTTCCTGTCTCAGATCGGCTCGATGCCCGGTGAGTTCACGATGGCCTACATCGGGGCAGGCGGGGGCGCCATCGCCCGTGTCGATCCGGCGGCCACCGCCTTTCCGCATCGCGGCGCACCCTATGGCTATCACGTATTGGCAGGTTGGATGGACCCCGCACAGGATGCCGAGGTCACGGAGTGGGTCTCGCAGTTCCAGCAGGCCATGACACCCTTCGCCACCGGAGGCGTCTACGTGAACCTGCTCGGCACCGAGGAGCAGCAACGGGTTCCGGCCGCCTACGGCACGAACTACGATCGTCTCGTCGAGATCAAGAAGAAGTGGGATCCGGACAACGTCTTTCGGAGGAACCACAACATCCAGCCCAACGGTTGACGGAAGTGGGTCTGCTCGAGCCTCACAGCTCCTCGAGATAGGCGATCAGGTGCTGGTTGAACTCCTCCGGCCGCTCGAGCATCGGATAGTGCCCGCAGCCTTCCATCTCGACAGCCTCGAAATCAGGTCTGAGCTCTCGGTTGCCCTCGAGGTTTAGAGGAATCGTCTCGCCCAGGATGGCGCGGATCGGCACTTCGGCACCGGCGAACTCCGATGCCAGGTCGTACTCGAGGAACCCCTCCACCACACGCGGTGCGACCTCCGGGTCGAATCCGCACATCTTGCCTTCGACCCAGGCGTAGAGCTCCGGATCGGTGCCCTCGAGTAGCAGCTGCTTCATCATGACGTCTTTGCAGGTCCCCGGGAAATCATCCCGCAGGGCCTGCACGTAGGCCTGCCGAGCCTCTTCCGGCCACTCACGCTGGATGTCCTGAAATGTATCGACGGCAATGATGCCGCGTACAACCCCGGGGAGCTTCTTTGCCGCAGCGATGGCTACGGGGCCACCAAGGGAGTTGCCGACGAGAACCACCGAGTCGAGATCGAGCGCTCTCACCACCGCGCGGACGTCCTCACCGTACATGTCCATCGTCCACTCTCGGTGCCTCTTCCCCGAGGCACCGTGTCCTGCAAGGTCTAGAGTTACCACCTGGAAGCGCTCGGACAGAGGCTCGACCTGCTCCTTCCAGAAGCTCTGATCCGCGTACCCACCATGGATGAAGACGATCGCTGGCCGACCCATTCCGGTCGAGGTGTAGGCGATCCGAACCCCGTCAGCCGAGCCGATCGCGGCGGTGGTGGTCATCGACGCTACCGTCGTAGCGCTCTGAGCGTAGGCCGAACCCATAGGACATAGAGCAAAGAAGACTACGAGAAGGGATCTGAGCATCTTGCCTCCTCCATCACTCGGCACTGGACCGAGCGAGATATCGAACCGACCAATAGGAGCCAGCTCCGAGTCCTATCAGCACGACCAGCCAACGCAACAGGGTTCCAATGAATGGAACTACGCTGAGCAACGCCAGTAGAGCCAGACCCACCAACAGACTCGAGAAAGGGCTCTTCTCCGCCGCTCCGCCTCGCGTCATCAGAAAGCGGCCACCCGCCAGCGAGACGACCACCGGGGCCAGAAAGCCCACGGCAATCCACAGCTTCATCGCCAGCAGCAACTCGAGCAGCACACCCAGGATGACGACCAGCGCGGTCATCTTGCCGAGAGTCATGAAGCCGAACAGCATGGCCAGAACCAGGGTCCCCACGAGTACCAGTACCATCGCCACTGGAAATCCCAAAAGAGTGACAATGCCCCAACCCAGACTTGCCGCAGGACGGTCCGCCACAGTGGTCGCCACACCGTTCATCTTGTCGGGCACCAGCCAGAGCAAGAGCGCACCGAACAGGAACAGCGCCACGAACCACCGGAGGACCTTGGCGAGCTGCTGCCCTGGCCTGACTTCGGGCGCCTCGGCTGCCTCGGGAACCTCATGCTGCGTCTCTCCCGTGATCAGGGCACCGTTCGCGATCTCTGCAGCGCTCTTCGACTTGTAGGAGAGGTTCCCACCCACTCGTGCACCGGAACCGAGGGTCAGCCCCGGATCTACGGTGGGAAGCGGCACTGGAGACTGCATGAACTGGGTCCACCACGCAGGCCCGGCCTCACTCTCGACCGCGGCCTCGACATTGCCGGCGACCCGCCCGTCGATTCGGAGGGCAACCAGCGAGCCCACGAGATCCTCGCGGTGCTCACCGGCAACGAGCGCCTGGTAGCCAGTCAAGCTCGTCCGTCCGAAAATCTGACTACCGTTCAGGCTCTCGAAACTGAATCCCGCGGCGAACAGATCGTCACCGACGCTGGCTGACTCCCCCAGTTTCAAGGTCATCCCTGCTATGCGCACGTCGTCTCGGACCTCTCCATCGATCACCACCGCCTGGCCGGCGGCCATGACGTCTCCCTCGACGACACCCTCGATTCTCACCACCTTGCCCGAGGCCACGACGTCGCCTTTCACCGTGCCCTTGACGGTCATGATCTCGCCCGTCATGTAGAGATCGTCTTCAATGACCTCGTCCTGGGCGATCGTCACCTCTTTGCCGGTCTTGAACTCGGCCGCACTCACCGGAACACTCACCAGCAGTACCGCCAGCAGACCACCGAGCCAAACCCGCGGCTCTGAGAACTGTCTTCCAAGGCGCATGGAGATGCCTCCTCCTCTGTGGAACCCACCCATCATACAAAGACCGAGGGCCTTGGCAGGCAGCGGATCCGTCTTGCGAATCGAGACTAGCTTGGCGCCTGGGGGCGCAGCTCCCGCCGCAAACGAATGTAGATCGCCTTGTCGACCTGCGCCACTTCTTCTTCCCCTTCGTCGGTAATCGCCACGGGAATGGAGAAGATGTGCTTCTCGCCGTCTGCCGTCATCTCGCGAATCGCAGTCAGCATCTCGTCATCGATGGAAAAGCGGGCCCTGACCTTGCCTCGAGCCTGAGCCAGGAACTGGATATGAGTCGAGGAATCGATGATCCGGTAGTCCGACCCCAGGATCTGCATGAGCATGAGGGTCGGAAACGGATCCGTCATGGCCGCCAGGCTGCCACCGAAATGACCCCCGAACGCATTCCGGTTATAGAACCGTGAAGCCATCGTCACCACGACTTCCCGGAAATCGTCGGAGACGCGCTCGACCCAGATTCCCGTACCCCAGAGCGGCGGGTAGAGGCTCAAGGTCCACTTGAACCGGGTGGGAGTGGCGAGCAGGAATTGCATATCGCGCCTACCAGGAGTCTCCTCTCGACGGGTTCAGTTTAACCTCATGGCACCCGTCTCGAGGTCTGGTAGCCTCGTCTCATGGAAGGAACAAGGGTGTTCGAGATCCAGGTGAAACTGCCGGTCTACCGATGTTTCGCCGACATAGGCTTCGTAGCAAACTTCTGGGATCCGCAGGCAGACAGCTTCGGTTGGGCCAGTCTATGAATCGTAAACTCAAAGTTGCCCTGCTCGGCCTGTCTCTTATACACATCTCCG
>JARFQS010000060.1 GCA_029287645.1 Thermoanaerobaculia bacterium
TTGATGCGGTCCGTCATGACACCGGCGGACTGCTGCACGATGGCCCACGGGTCACGCGCACTCGGGATGCTCTCGAGCTCGACCTGACTGATCGTGGTACCGGCAGTGAGCTTGCGCTCATCCAGCAGTGGGCTCTCGGAGGTCACCGTGATCACCTCACCGATCGCAGCGCTGAGCTGCACCTCGATCGAGGTGTTACGGCCGACCCTGACGTTTACGTTCGGGTACTCGACACTCGAGAAACCGTCCAGAGATGCACTCAAGGCGTAGTTGCCTGGAGCCAGTCCGAGGAAACGCGTCTCACCCGCGGCGCTGGTAATCCCAAGTCTTGGCGCTCCGCCGCCCGTCAACTCGACACTGGCGCCGGGAAGAAGCCCGCCAGCCGTATCGGTGACACGAACGTAGATGTTGCCCGTCTCTTCCTGTGCGGTTGTCGTTGCTGCCGTGGTCAGCAGTATGGCGACTGCCAACGCGAGCGGCCATGACCATCGTTTCGTTCTCATGTTGGATCCTCCCAGAAAAGTGGATCGGTATGGCTGCGTACTGCTCGCAAGAACGGATCTCCACGTGGATCTGCGCGCTGTGAATCGCTCTCGTCGAGAGGGGTCAGAGCAAGGGCAGTGCCAACTTCCGAGAACAAAGCGGGAGTGCTCTTCCTGTCACGCCGCAAATCGCCTGGATCATTGACCCTTCGGTCTCCAGATCTCATGCAGGTGCAATGGAGTTAGGTCGAGCCCGAAGCTCGAGAGGTATGGAGCCGGAGCACGGAAAATTGAAGATCCCTCTGCAGGGTCACTACCAGATGCGGTCAAGAACTTTAGCCTTCATCCAAAACACTGAAAACAAAATGGTTGCGCGGAAGAAGCCGCTTGAATTCAAGACATTCAAGAATCTGTACTTCTGCTCCGCAGCACATGCAGAAAACTGAAGTTCTCAACCCAGGGTGGGGCGGGAACGAGAGTCGAGCTAGATGGGTTACAGCTTCAATCGCGAAGGTCTTCGCGCTGAAGAGAGGATCTCTCGATTCTGCTGCGGGAGGAGGCTCGGGACGGCCTATCCGGTCTGTTCCAGAAGGTCCGCCACCTGTTCCCTGAAGGCGCGGTGGACTCCTAGGCTATGCCCACCGGTCATCACGATCTCCATGCCACCGGAATCGGATGCCAAAACCTCTTGAATGTGCTCGGTATTGACCACAATGGAGGTGTGGACTTTCACGAAGGCGTCCGAGTCGAGCTTCTCCTGAAGGCAGTTGAGCGAATCTCGACAATGAACAATGCGACCCTTGAGGTACAACCGGGTACACCGTCCCGCCGCGTCGATCCAGCAAATCTGTCGCGGCTTCATGAAGACATAGACCCCTTCTTCTGAATGCACCATGAGGGTCCCATTCTTCGAAGGCATTCTTGCCAGAACGCGATTTGCCTCTTTGTACGCCGGCTCATCCATCGCCGCCGCGTCAGATCTGCCACCCATGTGGTGGAGGAGGTCGACAGCTTCCGTGAGGCGGATTCGATCGACGGGTCTCTGAAGGCAGATCGTCTTCAAGGACATGGCCCGGTGGGCCGAGCTCCCGTTTCCCGACTCGATCTTCTCCACCAGGTAGGGCTCGAGGTCGAGTGACCCGGCCAGGTAGCAGGCGCCGCAGCCTGGCAGCCACGATTCGATGAACCACAGGTCCGACTCACCGGATCCGCCAGCGCTGATGGCGTCGTTAATCGTCGGGCACTCCTTCACAACCTCGATGTCTTTGATGGACTCCAGAGCGCGTCGCAATGTACCCCGGGCAGCCAAGTCGGAATCCACGATCAACGCTTTCACCAGGGTCCTCCGTCGAGTGCTGTGCCGTTCATCCGAGTCAACGAGGATCAGGGCCACGAAGGGACTTCGAGGTCGATTCCCTTTGGACCGTTCCTGTCATCAACAGGTCCTCCCTCATCCTTATACGAAGAGTCCCGCCTTTTCGTTGCATGCTGATTCAAAACTCCGATGTCCGCGATCCACTGTGAGGTTAGAATCAGGCCAACTTGATCGGCCAGACACTCTCCCATTTCAGGATCACCGCCAAGCTCGGTGTCGGTGGTATGGGAGAGGTCTATCGAGCCGAGGACACCAATCTCAAGAGGGAAGTGGCGCTCAAGGTACTTCCGGCCGACCTGGCAGGCTCGCAGGAACGGCTGGAGAGATTTCAGCGCGAGGCGGAGACGCTGGCTGCGCTCGATCACCCGAACATAGTCACCATCTATTCGGTCGAGCAGGCCGAGGGCGTTCACTTCCTGACTATGCAGTTGGTGGAAGGGACAGCCTTGTCGGAGCTCATCCCCGCAGGTGGGCTACCCATCGATCAGATCTTCCAGCTCGCCAGGCCTTTGACCGCGGCTCTGGCGGCCGCACATGAGAAGGGCGTAATCCACAGAGATCTCAAGCCCGCCAACATCATGGTCACCGACGACGGCCGAGTGAAGGTGCTGGACTTCGGCCTTGCCAAGACAGGCCAGCTGACGGGCGACGAGGCACATACACAGTTGGCCACTGCGCCACTGACCGAAGAGGGCCGCATCCTCGGCACACTGGCGTACATGTCGCCTGAGCAGCTCGCCGGCAAGGACCTCGACGCCAGCTCGGACATCTTTTCGCTGGGCGTGGTTCTGTATGAAATGGCAACCGGGAAGCGTCCGTTCGATGGCGACACACCGATCTCGACCATCACGGCTATCCTGAACGAAACTCCATCTTCCGCCAGTTCCCTACGAGACGGTGTTCCCCCGCCTCTCGACTCGGTTATTTCCCGATGCTTGCAGAAGGATCCTCGGCAGCGGTTTCGAAATGCAGGCGAACTGGAAATGGTACTTCGCGGGGCTGAGATCAACCAGACGGGTGATGCATCCCGACGACCGGTCGTGCGATTCGCGATCGGGGCGCTCGTGCTGCTGGTAGCGATCATCGCCGGTCTCACCTTCTGGCC
>JARFQS010000086.1 GCA_029287645.1 Thermoanaerobaculia bacterium
CTCTTCGAAGGCCTTCTGGAACTGTTGATCGTTCAGGTAGGCCAGCGCCAGGTTGGAGTGTGCTACCCCGTCCGCGGGGTAGAGCTCGACCAGGGTCTCGTAGTTCTCGATCGCTTTCTCGTAGTTGCGCGATACCAGCAGATAGTAGGTCCCGAGAGTCCGGTAGCGCTCGCGCTCGGTCATCCGCTCGAGATGCTGGAGTGCCCTCTGATAGCTCTCCTCGGCCTTCTCCTGCTGTCTCAGATTGCCGTAGACCGTGCCCATTCCTGCGTAGGCGCGACCGAATTCAGGGTCGAGGGAGACCGCTTCCTCGTAGGCGCCGAGAGCCTCTTCGAAGCTACCCTGGGAGGCGAGCTCCTGGCCCTGAGCATAGGCCCGCATAGCGTCCAAGGAAGCGGCCGTAAATGTCTCTGCGGCGGCCAGCCTGGAGCTTTCGGTCTCGGTATCGCCCAGGCGCCCGCGGAGCTCGGAAGCGAGGCGACCTACGGCCGCCAATACATCGCTCCGGTCGTCGGCCTTCTCACTCGCCTTGGCGAGGGGCTTGCTGTCCTCCGAGTCCACAGCAGCATCGAGAGCCAGCACCGACAGCCGGTACCCGGAGCCGCTCTCTTCGATCTGGCCGGCGAGAACGACATCGATCCCCTCGCGGCGGGAAACGAGACGTGCCATGTTCTCGTCCAGAGTGCTACCAGCTTGTAGCTGCTCGGAGACCTGTTGAGCATTGGGTCGTGAGTAGGCGCTGATGAAGCCGGCACCCTCCATGGCAATGTTGAGCGCTTGCTCGAGAGCCCCGTCGAAGCTGGAATCGCCGGTCTCGTTCTGGAAGTCGGCCACCAGGATCGACATCGGCTCGGGAGGTTCCTCGGGTGCTCGGGTGCGAGCGAACCAGAAAGTGCCGGCCAGCAGAGCGACGACGATCGTCGCAGCAGTGGCCATGAGCTTCCAGGTGAGGGTGCGCTTGACCGGCTTGAGAGTTCCGTCGTCGTCGAGAAGGTCGAGCGCTGCCTCGAGCTCTTTGGTGGTCTGGAATCGGTCGTCTTTGTCCGGCTCCAGGCAGTGCGAGACGAGTTGCTCGAGCGGCTCGGGGACCTCGGGATCGACCTCCCTGAGCGGGGGAGGGGATTCTTTCGTCCGTTTCTGCACCTCGGCAACAGCGCTGTGGGCGCTCTTGGCCCGCCGTTTGCCGGACAGCATGTCGTGCAGGATCAACCCCATGGTGTAGAGGTCGGAACGTTGGTCGGCCACCTCACCCCGGAATTGCTCGGGGGCCATGTATTCGAAGGTGCCGACGATGGCGCCGGCCACCGTGTGGCCATGAATCTGAGTCCCGGTCTGGGCCTCCGGAATATCGAGCTTCGCCTGAGTCTCCTCGACCACATCCCTGGCTGAGCGGGCGATCCCGAAGTCCATGATGTAGGCGTTGTCGTCCTTCTTGCCGATCATGATGTTGGCCGGCTTGAGATCCCGGTGGACGACCCCAGCCTCATGAGCGACGACGAGACCGGAGACCACATCACGGGTGATGTGCAGGGCCTGCGGGATCGGTATCTTGCCTTCGCGCTTGATGATCGTGGAGAGGTCCTCGCCCTCGATGAAGGACATGGTGATGTACTTGATGCCCTCCATCTCGCCGATGTCGTGAATCCTCACGACGTTCTTGTGCGTCACCTCCCGGGCCAGGAGCAGCTCACGCTTGAACCGCTGGTCGAGCTCGGCTGCCATCTTGGGGTCGGCGGCGGCCTCGGGTCGGATGACCTTGATGGCCACGACGATTTCGAGCTCGGTGTCCCACGCCTGGTACACCGCACCCATGCCACCGAGCCCCAGCAGCTTGATGATGTGGTATCGGTTGCCGAAGTTCTGGCCGGCTTCGAGTGGCCCTTCGTCTTTTTTCTTGGATTTGGGTGGTAGGGGAGGGGGTTCACCATCTAGCTGGGTCGCATCTCCACCCATCAGGTGGGTTGCGTCCTCACCCATCAGGACCGTGCCGTCATCGGAGCCGACATCCTCGAGCTGCGGCTCGGAGTCACCAGCGGCCGGACTGTCCAGGGCTGTTCCTCCATCTCCAGCAAAGAGGGTCTCATCGTGATCCTCTGGAGCCAGCAGCTGAGTCTCATCGGAAGAGTCGCCGGACTGTGAGACCTCTGTATCCATCTCACGGAACAGAGTTTCCGAGCCGATCGAACCGCTGCAGTTCGGACACTTGCCCTCGGCGGGCTCGATCTCGCTGGAACAATGTGGACAGAGCATCGAAGTATCGAGGTTACTCTATCTGTCCCTCTTGCCCGCAGTCCACAGATTGGATTCATTCGAGTCGAGCCGAGACCCGCGGACTGGAGTTTCACGTACGGGGGTAGAGAAACCGGGCCTCGAGGCATAACATAGCCTTCTCATCGAATCCGCGTCGCCCATCGAGCTCGGTCATCGCAGTCGTCCTGCCATTCATCCATTCTTTCGGGGGGAGCCCATCTCATGAAGCACTTTCTAGGGATCATCTTCGCAATCGCACTGGTACTGCCGTTCAACGTAGCTGCACAGGAAGCGGAGGAGGAGAACGGCTCCGTCATGAAGGCGGGGACCTTTGCGGGCCTCGAGCTGCGCGGCATCGGTCCGGCCCTGATGTCGGGTCGCATCGCCGACGTGGCGCTCCATCCGGAAGACCCATCCACTTGGTACGTCGCGGTGGGCAGCGGCGGTGTCTGGAAGACCGACAACTCTGGAACGACCTGGAACTCGATCTTCGATGGGCAGGGCTCCTACTCGATCGGATGTCTGAGAATCGATCCGAACAACCCGAACACGATATGGGTAGGCACGGGGGAGAACGTTGGCGGTCGTCATGTCGGCTACGGCGACGGTGTCTACCGGAGCCTCGATGGTGGCCAGACCTGGACGAACATGGGCCTGAAGGAGTCCGAGCACATCGGCACCATCCTCGTCGACCCGCGGGATTCCCAGGTCATCTACGTGGCGTCACAGGGCCCCTTGTGGTCGGGTGGCGGAGAGCGGGGTCTCTTCAAGTCCATCGACGGTGGTGAGACCTGGGAAAAGATTCTCGGCGGCGGCGAGTACACCGGTGTCAACGAGGTCGTCATGGATCCGACGAATCCGGACGTCCTCTACGCGGCCACTCACCAGAGATTCCGCACGGTAGCCGCCTTGATCAATGGCGGGCCGGAGACCGCAATTCACAAGTCCACCGATGCCGGTACGACCTGGCGCAAGCTGGAGAGCGGCCTGCCCAAGGAGGACATGGGGAAGATCGGCCTCGCCATCTCGCCCCAGGATCCCAACTTCGTCTACGCCACGATCGAGCTGGCCTGGCGCAAGGGCGGCTTCTACCGCTCCGAGGATGGGGGTGAGAGTTGGGAGAAGCGAAGTGATTACTTGTCGGGCGGCACCGGTCCGCACTACTACCAGGAGATCTTCGCCAGCCCGCACTACTTCGATCGGATCTATCAGATGGATGTCCGACTGCATGTCTCCTACGACGGTGGCATGAACTTCGTGCCGCTGGGCGAGAAGGACAAACACGGTGACAACCAAGCCATCGCCTTGGATCCGGACGATTCCGACTACCTGATCGTGGGCAGCGACGGTGGACTCTACGAGTCCTGGGATCACGGCAAGCATTGGAAGTTCATCGGCAACCTGCCTTTGACCCAGTTCTACAAGGTAGCGGTGGACTACGACGAGCCCTACTACAA
>JARFQS010000135.1 GCA_029287645.1 Thermoanaerobaculia bacterium
TGTGTATAAGAGACAGGTCCCAGACCACCCGCCAGGACCATTCCGAAGACCATCGCTCCAAAGACGATGACCAGGGTCACCAGATTCTTTTTCGTGAGTAGGTTCATTGGAAGCTGTTACTCCTTTCCTCTCTCTGTCGTGCTAAGCATCAACCGCAAATGTAAAGCAAAGACCCTGCCAGAGCAAACTTTAATGTAGACAGGACCAAACCGGAGCGAATCGGGAGCCATGTGCCAAAGTGGCAGAAGGCAGGGATCGGACGGCGAGCGGCCGGCACGGCGATGACTGGGATGCTCGACATATGAAACCTGTTCCTTGAAGAGAGTTGTCTGATCGACTATACTCTGCCGGCTGGCTTTGTCAGGCGACGAAGTGAGTGGGTGGTTCACTCACTTTTTTTGTTGCCTAAAAAGAGTCTTCAGAGAAAGTAAATGAATGCATCGAACTCCCTCGATCCAGGCCTTCTGGATGAACTGGCGGACGTCGCCGCGACGTCCGGCTGCAAGCTGCTGGACTGCGAGTTCAGAGGCAGTGTCCTACGGCTTGTCATCGACCGCGAAGAGGGAGTTACAATCGACGATTGCCAAGCGGTCTCACGACAGGCCTCGGCCCTTCTCGACGTGGCCGACTTCGGTGACCGTAAGTACCTCCTCGAGGTCAGCTCGCCCGGCCTAGACCGCAAGTTCTATAGTCAAGACGATTACGAGAACTACCTTGGGAGGAAGGTCAGGGTCACCTGGCGTGACCCGGCCGCAACGAACAAGACGACCTCAGTGGGGATTCTCGAGACCTTCGACCCGACTCGGAAGCAGATCGCTCTGAAAGAAGCGACCACAGGTGAACAACTCACCATCCCACTGAAAGTAATTGAACTAGCTCGCCTCGAGCCGGATATCTAGGGACAGATTGCAATGGCACAAGCACCGACAGCTGAGCTGAACCTCAGCGAAGTTCTCAAACAGGTCGCCCGCGAAAAGGACATCGACTACGAGCGCTGGATCTCGGCCCTCGAGGACGCGATGGCCTCGGCCGCCAAGAAGCAGCATCGAATCAAGGCTCCGGTGCGCTCGACCTTCGACCCCGAAACCGGCAAGTTCGAGGCCTTTATCGTCAAGACTGTCGCCGAAGAAGTGGAAGATCCCCTCTCCGAGTGGACGATCGAGGAAGCCCAGGACCACCAGGCCGGTGCTGAAGTCGGAGATGAGATCCACATCCCGATTTCTACGGAGGGTCTCGGTCGAATCGCCGCCCAGTCTGCCAAGCAGGTGCTCTATCAGCGTATTCGTGAGGCCGAGCGGGAGAAGATCTACAACGAGTTCATCGATCGGGTCGGCGAAGTCGTCAACGGAACGGTCAAGCGATTCGAACGCGGTGACATCATCGTCGATCTGGGGCGGACCGAGGCCGTCGTGCCTCGAGGCGAGCAGGCTCGCCATGAGCGCTACAGCCAGGGCGAGCGGATCCGAGCCGTGATCGTCGAGGTTCATCAGCAGCCGAAGGGTCCGCAGGTTGTCCTCTCTCGAACCGACCCGAGATTGCTGGTCAAACTCTTCGAGATGGAAGTTCCAGAGATCTATGACGGAACCGTTCAGATCAAGGCGGCGGTACGCGCGCCGGGAGAACGCGCCAAAGTCGCAGTCGTGAGCCGCGAGCGAGACGTCGACCCAGTGGGTGCGTGCGTCGGAATGAAGGGTTCTCGAGTGCAGTCGATCATCCGAGAGCTGCGCGGAGAGAAGATCGACATCATCGAGCACAGCGACGATCTCGTCACTTTTGCCCAGAGCGCCCTCGCCCCGGCCAGAATCACCCGCGTCTCCGTCACACATCATGGCGAAGAGCCTCATCTCGATGTCATCGTCGAAGACGAGCAACTATCACTGGCGATCGGAAAGCGGGGCCAGAACGTTCGCCTCGCCGCCGAGCTCCTCAGCTCGCAGATCGAGATCAAGAGTGAGAGCGACATCAAGGACGAGGTCGCCGGCGCGCTCGCCAAGATGCTCCAGACCGCCATCTCCGAGGAAATGCCGGAGGGAGCCGCCACCGAGTTCTCCATCAAGTCGGCGCCTGGGGTCGGCGCCAAGACTGCGGAGAAGCTCGAGGAGGCCGGATTTGGCGATCTCGAACGATTGATCGCGACGAGTCCAGAGGAGCTCGTCGAAGTCGAAGGCGTCGGGCCCAAGACTGCCAAGGCCATCCTGGCGTGGGCCACGGAGCAGGCCGAGAGCCTGAGTCAGGCTGCGGCTACCGAACCGGATGCCGCAGGGGAACCCGAGGCCGAGCTGGCCGCTGCGGTGATGGACGAGGGCGACGACTTCATGGCCGCGTTGAGCCAGGCCTTGGCCGAAGCCGAGAAGAGCGAGGCCGATGCGACAGCCGTGGCAGAGTCCGAGGAGCCCACAGAGGAACCGGCCGACGCTGGAGAACAAGCTGTCTCCGACAAGCAGGCGGGCGAAGAGTGAGGCGGGTTGATGCAACAGTCTAAACGGCACTGGGGAGCTTCATAGGATATGGGAAAAATTCGGGTCAGAGACCTGGCGCAGAAGATGGGCGTACCCGAGCAGGATCTCCTGTTCAAGCTGAAGTCCATCGGCGTGCGTGTCGAGGAAGAGAACGCGCAGATCGACACCAGCGTGATCCAAGCCATCCTGGACGGTAAACGCCTGCCTCAGCCCAGAGAGGTCATTCTCCGGGACGCCGAGGCGAAAGCGACGGCACCAACGACGAGG